>JAILKG010000226.1 GCA_024693915.1 Treponema sp. | reverse complement strand
ATTTCGTCCCTAAAATTGTAGCAAGAATTGTCACTATTCCAAAAAGAGTTGAAAAGCCAAAAACAAATTTCAAATGAAAACGGTTTCTGTTATGAATTTCCCGGGAAACTTCCTGGCTGGCCCTGTATTTTTTTTCTAATTTTTTAAATTTTTCAAACATATATTTCTCCGTTTTTTTGAACTAGCAGGCCCTAGCCTCCAGTCAAAATTGCAATTTGATTTCTACCGGCTTAAAAGCACCTGTTTTACAACTCGATAAGATCAATTTCTTCTTTTTCCCGAGAGGTAAGCACATCCTTAATAAGCCCATAGGTATTTTCTGAAACCGCTATTCTCATAGGCTGACAGGAAAGCTCGATTTTTACAGCCGAATCCACCGTTGAACCAAAAATATCGTAAACATATTTTTTTAAGCCGATAATGCCTGCAATTGCATTTCCGGAATCAATTCCAATACGAATTTTCCACTTAATCTGGAATTTTTCATTTCTTTTATTCAGAAAATCCAGATATTCCCTGGCGCATAAAATCAGTTGTTCAGCATGTTTTTCATTTTTTTCCGGAAGACCGCAGACTGCAAGGTAGGCGTCTCCCACAGTTTTTATACGCATACAGCCATTTTTTTCTGTTATTTTATCGAATTCAGTAAAAATTTCATTTAATTCGTCAATTACAACTTTTGGATCAAGAGAACTGGATGTTTTTGTAAAATCCACAATATCTGCAAAAAGAACAGTAACATTGTCGTACATTTCCGGTGGAGATTTTCCATCCTCTTTTAGCTGCCTGATAACCTTTTTTGGGAAAATATTGTTAAGAAGTATCTCTGTTTTTTCCTTTTCATCAGCAAGAATTTTATCCCGTTTTAATTCCCTAATTACATGCCGCCTTTTCCAGAAAACCAGATAAAAAATTACAAAAAGTGACAATATCAGATTGCCAATAAAAGTCAGAGAAGATTCAACAGGAATTATAATTATCTGTTTTTTGCATAAAACTGATATTAAAATAAGATAAACTGTCAAAACAGAAAAAAACATAAGTGGATTAATCTGCATGACCATTATAATCGCGAACAAAAGAGCAAAGAAAATAAGCACCGTTGTTTCAATATGCGTTCTGGGCAAAATATAGGTCACAATATATTCAATATAGACAAGAATAACACCCTGAATTAAAGAAACGGGCGCTTTTAGAAAAAGAAGTAAAAATCCAAGAAGCCCTATTGCCAGGTAGGAAATATAGTAAATAAAGTGAACAAATTTGTCATCAGCCGAACGGAATAAAGATGAAATTGAAAAAATCAAACCAAAAAGCAGTGCTATCCAGAAAAGAACTTTTAGCACAAATCTATTTTTTTTATCAATTTCAGACTTAAAAGTTTGAGGTATGTTAAAGCGTTCAAAAAAACTAATTATTTTTTCCATATCTTGCCTTTTTTTATTTCTTTTGCCCTTGATTTTACCATGAAAAACTCAAAAATTTAAATACTAAAGGAATTATAGACAGAACAAGTTTAAACAGTGTTTTTTTTGAAAATATAGGTCATGTATTTTGCTTCCGGCTTGCTGAAAGGTGGATATTCTTCCTGGCTCAAAAGCTGGTAGCCATTTTTAAAATACCAGTCCACATTGCATTCGCAGTCTGTCCATAAAAAAACTCTCTTAAAGCCAAGCTTCCTGTAAAGAGCAAATGTCTCATCCAGGATTTTTTGCCCCCAGCCTTTCTCAAGACTTACAAAAAGACAGAGTTTTATGTCCCCTTCCTTCATCAGTGAAAATGTATTTTCTTCCATTTGGAGAAGATATTTTCGGCCATTTGTAAAAATATCCTGCTGGCGGGCAGAAAGCAGTTTTAATGTATGTAAAAACCAGTCCGTTTCTCCGGACAAAAGGCTGGATTCTCTTTCTAAAAAATCCTTCTTTTCAGCACTAAAGGCAATTGCTTTAAGTAAATCTCCATCTGTCATTTCAAATTGCAGTTCATTCAGATGCATGTTTGTGCGAATAATCATTTCAACATAAAGTCTGTTAAATTTTAAAGATTCCCCGTCAACTTTCCATAAAGGCAAAAGGCGGTCAACAAGAGAATCCATGTATTTTATTTCAAAAGCTTTCAGCATGTTTTTCTTATAATAAAATTTTCTACATTGACTGGTAATAAGCACGCATAGATTCACTTAAATCATTCAAATGCTTAAAAAACTCCGGCTTATCTTTGCATTTTCGCATACAGTCAATCAGGCCTTTGTATGGAGCGGTAAAATAGAGGGGAAGATCTACCTCGTTCTTGAAGTTATCCGGATGATAGGCAAGAAATTCTTTTTCTGTAGAAAATTTTGCGTTCTGTCCCGGTTTGTTTCCCCTAGGATCTAGGCGAACCCATTTTTCTAGAGACTTAAAATATACAGCATTAAAACCGTGAGGATAAAAGTGGTTTTTCTGTTTTCCACAAAGAATCTGATAGCAAAATCCAGTTGGAATTCCGAAATTACGAAGAATTGCGGCGTACAGGTGGGACTTTGCCATGCAAATACCGTGACCATTTTTAATTACATCGCTTGCAGAAACAGCCAGCTCTGTTCGCTTACAATCTGAACTGTGTGGAAATTCATTTTGGACAAAATAAAAGGCCTTTTCCGCAAGAAGTAACTCATCGCCCCGATAAGCTTCAAACTGTTTGCAAAGCTCTTGAACTTCAGGCGATTTGTAATCCACAACATCGGTTTCTGCAAGATACATGTCCCAGTTTGGATGAAGATTTTTTGTGCTCACAGAAATTCCGTCTCCAATTTCGTAAAAAGTTGTATTGAACTCAGGATTTTCCTTTAAAAAGGTAACGTAGCGGGCAATTTTTCGTACCATTTTAATCGTGCTGTAATTATGGGTAAGGGCCTGATTTTCTACCATTCCATGAAAAGAAAGGTTATCAGTAATGATGGCCCCTCCTTCCGCAAGATTCTTTTGAAATTTAACAAAGAATTTAAGATTTTGAGCTTTAGGACCGTCGATAAAAATCAAATCGTATCTGTCTTTAAAATCAAACCGAGCTGCATCCCCCAGATAAATCGTGATTCGATCCATCAGGCCGCTTTCTGCAATATTTTTTACCGCAAGTCCATAGCGCTCAATATCAAATTCCACAGTATCAACAAAAACCTCATCTCCTGCTCTGGCAAAATTTATTGCCGAATAGCCTATGGCGCTGCCAATTTCAAGAATTTTATGAACATTGTGTTCCTTAATGTAATTTACAATAAAATTCAGACTGGGATCCTTAATAATCGGTACAGCGTTAATTTTTGCAAATTCTTTGATTTCTGAGCTTTGTTCCATGGTAGATATAATAATACTCAAATATGAGCCTGGGGGGAAGATGGGTAAAAAATTATGTGTAAAAAACCCAGGTATCTGGCATCAAAAACAAAGCAAAAAAAATCGCGATGATTGCAAAACCACCGCGATTATCACTATATAAAATTGTTTTAATTAATCCTTTTCTGGATCAAGAATAGTTATGTGCAAATCCTTAATAAATGATTAACTTTTGGGTGTTCCCCCTGCTTCGCAGGGGTCGGGCGTTCCGCGGCTTACCTACGGCCGGTCTGCTTCGCAGACTGCAGCCTTGCCTTCGGCAAGTTGCACCGCTCCATGCCCTAACACGAGGTGAAGAGTTGTTTACTTTTATAAATACGCTTTACAAAAATCTTCAAAAGATTTTAATTGTCCTTCCAAAATCGATTTCATAGCATTTATAACGAATTTTTGATCTTCGTTTTTTATAATTTCTTTATCTGCAAATAAATCTGAAACAGAAGAATTTAAGGAATCAGCAAGGCGTGCAAGAATTGCAGGTGAAGGAAACTTATTTCCGCATTCGATTTGTGACAGAAATGGAATGGAAATATCAGCTTTTTCGGCAAGTTCTGCCTGAGAAATTTTCTGAATTGTTCTTAAAGTCTTTATATTTCTTGAAAGATTTTCTCTAATATCAACTTCTGTCATCTCATTATTCCTTATTGTTATTTTTAATATTTCTAAACGGATAATAAGAATTTGACAAATATTCTATTGATATATAAAATATTCCTAAAAGGAATATTATAATTTACCATAAGGTAAAATAATAAAATTATATTCTTAAGAGGAAGTCTAATGGATATTAAAGATTTTATAGCAAAACTAGCCAATGAATTAGCTTCAAAAGGTAGAACAATGGATTCAAAACAACTTGCGTCAGTTTTAAACGCAAATGGATTTTCAACTACTTATGGAGATGAATATCAAGGAGCTAGAGGAACAAGTAATGTTATCAGTTCTGCATATAGAAATGCTATGGCACAAGGTGATCAAATTAGTGCAGATAATATTGCTACGGTTTTCACAAATACGGC
>JAILKG010000168.1 GCA_024693915.1 Treponema sp. | reverse complement strand
AGCCCCCGAAAGCCCGGCCGCTCCTGCTCCAATTACCAAAAAATCAACCATGTCCATTGCCTCTATTATAACAGAAATCGATTTTTTTTTATAGGGCGACAAAATATCGTGACAAAATATCGTGATAAAATATCGTGTAGCAGATTAAGGGCTAATCCAATCCCAGCACCTGCGAAAAAAAGTCAAACCTTCCTCTGGTGCCCCCTCCCTAATTTACCTCTGCATCCCGATTTTTTCTGGGCCGGCTTATCTTCCCACGCCCCTTCCAGGTCCCGCCTAAGGCTCGGTCTCAGGCTTAAAAGCCTTCGCCTTTGCCCTGTCCGCTTTTCGGCCAGGGCAAAACCTTCCAGGTGCGGGCAAAGCCTTTTCGAAATAGTAATTTTTCTTCACAAGCTAAGGCTTTCCCTTTTTTCTCCAGTCGCAGAAAAAAAAGACCTCCGGTAAAAACCGAAGGTCATATATATATGTAAACGGACTGCGGCTTGGCCAAGACCAGCCCGAAAAAAAAGGATTCCAAAATGGAATCCTTTAGCAGGCGTCTAACAGAATCGAACTGTTTCATAGTGGTTTTGCAGACCATTCCCTTCCCACTTGGGTAAGACGCCAAACAGTAAAAGTAATATATCAAAAAAATAAAAACTTGTCTAGAGTTTTATCCTCAAATATCTGTAAATTACCGGAAATTTATTAGCAGCCAAAGCCAACCCACAATACAAAACATCATGAGCTGGCAGAAAGAATCTTATCCAACCCGGCTAAAACATTCCTACAGTCTTCACAAGATAGAAAACGGAAAGTCACAGAAGCCTTTCTGTTTGTTATCACTTTAAACTCCGTAATTTCAGCCTTTTCCTGCTCTTCCTTATCAAGGCATAAAAAAGGCACCCTGAATATTTCTGAAAGCAAGAGATAATGGCCGTTCCCGATAATAGCCTTCTGATAAAGACCGGAATGTCTGCCTAAAAAAAGTTCTTCACTTCCTATAGCGCTACCCAGAATTGCAACAAGACAGAGAACAAGGTCACCGGCTCTTCCCAGCTCCCTGAATTTCATCAGAAGCAGAATGAGAAATGAAAAAACAAGAACCAGAGATGGCATAAGGAGATTTCCCATTTTAACGCCCACAAGCTTTTCTCCAGTCTTTTTTAATACTTTTTTTACCCTGATAGGAGATGTGGTAACAATTAAAACACAGATAATTAAAGAAGAAATAACCGCAATTTCCCTGAATGCCATAAAAACTCCAGATTGGATATATAACCTATTGTAATATTTTAAGCGCTCATGGTAAAAGTAGCAAGAAAATTATTTTGATTAGCTTAGGCTCAAAAAAGACTCTGTTTGAACAAATCCAACCAATGAGCTATAATCGCCCCTATGGATTTAGATAAAATTGTAATCGTACTTACCCGGCCGGATGAATGCCGGAATATTGGTTCAGCCTGCCGGGCCATGGCAAACAACGGTATCAAACACCTTAGAATCGTCGGAAAAAAAGAAGATTACGATACAGAAAAAGTTCACATACTGGCCATTCACGCAGCCTACATTTACGACAATGCGGAATTCTTTGATTCAATTACAGAAGCAACCAGTGACTGCGCTATTGCCGCAGGAACTACCAGAAGACGGGGCAAAAAAAGAAAGGAAAAACTCTACCTGCCTGAAGAAATTGCAGAAACCATAGACAGAATTACCGGAAGTCCAGAAAAAGAGGAAAAGCAGGAAAAAAGAGGTCTTTTATCTCTGAAAGGAAAATCTTCCAGAGCAGCCGGCGGTCAGGGCCAGAAAGCGGCCCTTGTCTTTGGGAACGAGCGAACAGGTCTTACAGACGAAGAATTTCAGGAATGCACAGTGGGAGTTACAATTCCATCATGCGAGGAATTCCCGTCATTAAACCTCTCCCACGCAGTACAGATTATCTCCTACCACCTTTTCAGGCAGAAAAACGCAGGCATAAGGGGCTACACTCCCCTTTCTCTAAAGCGCCTTGAAAAAACAGTGCAGACAATTGCAGACAGCCTTAAAAAAATCGGCTTTTTTAAAGTTACCGGCAGAAAAGACATGGAAATGTTCTGGAGAAGCCTGCTTTCAAGAAGCGCACTTTCAGAGAGCGAAGCCCAGTATATCGAAAAGGTATTCACAAAAGCAGCAGGTCTCATAAGCAAAAGCCAGGCAGATAGTGATGCTGATAAAAACGAGCAGGCAGAATAAGAAGTTCAGAAACTTAACAGTAAAAACACTTCCCCGGCAGAAAATACAGGAATTAAAATCTCTTGTAAATAAAAGTGCCGGGGTCTCTCAATGCTGATTTAGACTTTTTTAAAGGCTCTGTACCAGATAAGCAGAAAGTTGTAACGAAGAAAAGGAATCAGCAGAAAAAGCTTAAGAGGATTTCTTACCACCTCGTGGTAAATTTCATGTCCACGGCGGAAAGTTACTTCGCTGATTCTCTTTACTCTTTTGGAGAAAATTCCCATTGCATCCCGATAATAAAGGAAAATACTTGAAGAAAACTGGTTTCGTCTTTTGTAAGCCCAGCAATTTTTATCTTTAATTCCCTCGCTTAAAAGCACCAGGGAAGGAGAAGACTTGTAAATAGACTGGACAATATTTTCTTCCATTGTCTTCTGATAAAAACCTGGATAACGACCTACAATTCTTAGAGTAGGAAAAGTATCGTGAACATTTTTTTCTGCTATGTGAAGAGTCTGGCTTCTGGAACCAAAAAGATAAATTGATTTGTAGTGAGAATCCAGAACGCTCATAATGCTGATTACCGCATCAAATGGATTGTAGCGCACAGGAACTTCTTTTTTAAGGAATGAAGCACCCTTCAAAATGCTTTTTGAAACAGGAAGAATCAGTCCCGCATTTTCTACGCAGTTTTTAAAATCACCCTTTCGCCTTGCCTTGAGCAAATCCCAGACAGAAAGAAAAATTATCTGTTTTGTGCCCGGTTTAGACAGAAGTTCCAGCACTTCCATCTCCAAATCTTCCGGCTGAACAATGTCCACCGGAACTCCAAGAATGGTAATTCTCTGCTTACTCATTTTTCATTCCTTATTGTAGTCTGAAGAGCGGCAATTCCGTAAATGGCCGCCGTCTCACATCTCAAAATATTTCCTTCAAAATGCACCGGTAAAAAACCGCCCTGGTAAAGCTCATCAATTTCCCGGGGACTAATTCCCCCTTCAGAGCCAACGCATAAAGCCGCTTTTTTAATATTTTTTCCACGAACAGCATCTTTCATGCTCACGCTTTTTTCTGTTCTTTCCCAAAGAGCAAAAGCAACAGAAGAATTTTCTGAAATCTCCCGGCCTTTTTCACCAGAAGCAGAAGCGCTTGCCTCATCCTGTGCCCCGCAAAAAGAAAGGCAGCTGCATTCCTTCTTCCAGAAATCAAGGGCTTCCCTTATAGTCATAGGCTTTGTAAGCTGACTTTCCACAGGAGAACCGCTCTGCTGCCTTGCCTCCCGGATTATGCGCTCAATTCTTTCTGCCTTGGCACCTTTTTTTTCTGCATCAAAAGCCTGCAGGGAAGATTTCTGTGAATATTCTCCGCAAACCGGCACAATGTATTTAATTCCGCACTCAACTGCCTGGCGGATTATAAGTTCCATTTTAACAGGCTTGGCAATCATCTGAAAAAGATAGTAGTCAGGACCAGAAATTTCTTTTTCTATTTCACTGGCCTGAACTCCCCGGGTCACCTGCCGCTCCATAGCCGAACTTACATGGCTGCCCGCTGCAGGGCAAAAATCACCCTTTTCTGCCTTTCCCTGTACGCTTTCTTTTAAAGAAAAGCCGTCAGCCTCATCAGAAGAAGATATAGCAATCTCCTCATCCTCATCAGCAGAAGAACTTTTATAGTCTGCCGCCCCACTTTTTCCTTTAGAACTCCTTTTATCTTCGGAACAAATCTGAAGAATCATTATGCGGGAATCCTTCTGGATTTTTGCTACTGTGGTATTTATCAAAGAGCCGTCAGGAAGGCGTACAGGAAGCATATCCCCCGCCTGAAGACGAAGGACATTTTTAAGATAGCGGAAATCCTGTCCTGAAATATAGAGAAGACCCTTTTTATCCGGCTCCTTACTGGAAACAAACTGCCTCATTATTCTGCTTCTTCAGCCTTTTCCTTCTCGGCTTTTTCCTTTGCTTCCGCTTCAAGCTGAAGTTCTTTCAAAGTTTTTGTTGAATCCAGAAGCTTTCTGAAGTCCCCGTTATTTTTAAGAACATCCAGAGCTCCTTTCAGCTGAATATCGTAGTCCAGATCGTAAAGATGATTAGGCTGAGTTCTCCATACCTTTATGCGGATTATCCTTCGCAAAAGAAGTTCGTTGATGGCATATTTTTCCATCAATTCTTTTGCATAAAGAGCAATATCGTCTTCCGTCATTCCAGGATGCTCGTCCACATAAAGTTCAACTGTGTTATCTTTTACAAGTTCTGCGTAAGCCTTCTGCTCTTCCTCTGTCATTTCCGGATAAAGAATTTCCAGATCCGGGGGAATACCGATTTTGTCGATGTTTGTATCGCTTGGAGTGTAGTAGCGGGCCATGGTAATTTTTATTTCTTCCTGAGCCCCCAGAGAAATAATCTGCTGAACGGAACCCTTTCCGTAGGAACGCTGCCCCACAAGGTATGCCAGATGGTTGTCTTTAAGAGCCCCGGAAAGAATTTCAGAAGCGCTGGCAGAACCCCGGTTAATAAGAACCACAATAGGAAGATCCCTCACTCTGGTTTTTTCTTCTTTTGCAGAGAAAGTCGAATTTTCAAAGGACAGGCGGCTCTTTGTGGTTACAATAGGTCCTTCATCAATAAACTTGTCCGCAACTTCCACAACGCTGGTAATAAGTCCCCCGGGATTGTCCCTCAGGTCTATAATCATATTGCTGACATTTTTTTCTTTGAACGCATCCAGGGCTTCCTGAACTCTTACAGGAGTATCCGGAGTAAACTGAATGATTCTTAAATAACCGGTATCTTCTATAAAACCGTATTTTACAGTAGGAACCTCAATCAGGGCGCGGACCAGATTTACCTCAAAAACAAGGGTCTTTCCCCTGAGGATTTTTACTGTTACAGGAGTTCCAACCTCTCCCCTTAAGTTGTCCAGAACCTGCTGCATGGTCATAGGGGCAGTAGGTTTTCCGTCAATTTCCACAATGTAGTCACCGGAAATAATGCCCGCATTTGCTCCCGGGGAATCTTCCACAGGAGAACTTACTTCAACATAGGCAGGCTTCTGGGGAGTAGATTCGGCAGGCTTGGTGATAGTAAGCCCAACACCGCCAAAATTACCGGTTGTAGTATCTGAAAGGTCCCGGATTGTATCTGAATCAAGATAGGAAGTATAAGGGTCGTTCAGGGAATTCATAAGTCCCTTCATGGCACCTTCGTATAAAACCTTAGGATCAACTTCGTCGACATAGTTCTGCTGAACAAAATCAAAAACAGAATTAAATTTTTTAAGGTACTGAAAGTTTGATACCTTATCATCGTTCACTGAAGACTGGGAAAAGCACTGAGATGAAAGAACCGACAGAACAAAAAATCCGCATATTTTTCTTGTAGCGCTCAATATGCCCGTAAAAACCTTATTTTCTGAATTTCGCATACAAATATTCTATGTCAATAGAGTTTTTTTTTCAATTACAATTGCAAAATAGAAAATTTAAAAATCAGGGCCTTCCCTGCCCCTTTGGGGCAGGTCGCTACGTTACGAGCTTCCGCTTCGCTCCATTCCTCACTGCGTTCGGAACGCCCGAAGGGCGGCTCTCCACATCGCTAAGGCAAAATCAAAAAACTTTTTTAATTCCTTTACCCGTCCTGTTTTAGTAAAAGTGATATTAACCCTATTAAAATTCTTGATTTTCTGTTATAATGGACTCTATGCAAATTGTTCCTATAGCCAGCGGAAAAGGCGGTGTTGGAAAAAGCCTGCTTTCCGCAAATCTTGCCATTGCCCTTGGGCAGGCCGGCAAAAAAGTCGTGCTTGCAGATTTGGATCTGGGTGCTTCTAACCTGCACCTGCAGATTGGTCACAACGTAAAAAACTCAAGTATTGGTACTTACCTGACGGACAAAACGCCCTTTCAGAGCATAATTGAGCCTACGGAATACGAAAACGTAAGCTTTATTGCCGGTGACTCTCAGATTCCTGGTCTCACCTCCCTTAAAGCCGCTCAGAAAGCAAAACTTGTCAGAAACTTTCACAGCATAGACGCGGATTTTCTTATTCTGGACTTAGGAGCAGGAACCCACCAGATAATTCTGGACATGTTCCTTCAGTCACCTCAGGGAATTCTTGTTACCAGCCCTACAGTTACGGCAACCCTGGACGGCTATCTTTTTATCAAAAACTCGGTTTTCCGCCTGATGTACACAACCTTTAAAAAGGGAACTCCGGGCTACAACCTGCTGGAAGAACTAAAGAAAAATTCCGACAAAATGAAAACCCTCTACATTCCAAAACTTGTAGAATCCCTAAAAGTGGTGGACCCGGTAAATACAGAACTCTTCCTTTCCAGAATGAAGCAGTTCAGACCACGCCTTGTAATGAACATGATTGACGACCCTAAAGATGCTGACAGAGCTCAGAGAATCAGAAATTCCTGCAGCCAGTATCTTGGTCTTGAACTTGAATATTTAGGCCTTATGTTCCGGGACCAGCTGCAGGACAAGGCTCTGGCTTCCAGACTTCCAGTAATTGTCTACAAGCCATACAGCGTTCTTTCCCAGGCAATTTACCGCATCGCAGAAAAAGTGATGAACGCAGAGCCAAGGGAATTTGACGATGACTTTACCTACGGAAGCGACGGTGCATCTTCATTCCTGCAGGCAGAAGAAGACGCCCAGGACGATTACGCCATGAAGCTTTCCGGAATCGACGATCTGGTAGGAAGCGGACAGCTTTCCAACGGTGAACTTATCGAAATGATTAAGACCCAGGCTTATGAGCTGACCCAGCTTAGAAAAGAAAACGTGCTTTTAAAATCAAAAATTGTAAGAGCCGCAAAGCAGGGCTTTAAAATTTAATAAAGAGGAATTAAATGAATTTTCTGTATGTAAACTTTCCTTCCTGGATTCATCCGGAAATTTTTCCGGGGCTTCCTATACTGGGACTTCTGCGCTGGTACGGCCTTATGTACATCTTTGCCTTTGGAACAGCCTTTTTTATCCTTAAAAAAGAGCAGAAAGAAGGACTTTTAGATTCAGAAGGTTATAAAGCAAGCGAAGACGATATTTTCAGCTTTATTTCCTGGGGAATAATCTTCCTGCTCCTTGGAGCACGCATTTTTTCTTCCCTGGTTTATGACACCAGCGGACTTTACTTAAAAAAGCCCTGGCTTATTTTCTGGCCATTTAACGAACAGGGAAAATTTACCGGTCTGGCAGGCATGAGCTACCACGGAGGCGTAATAGGCGGCTTTCTGGGAGTACTTCTTTGGACACTAAAACACAAAAAACCGGTTTTTAAGTGGATAGACGCTATTGCTGTTGCAATTCCTTTGGGCTACACCTTTGGAAGAATCGGAAACTTTATGAACGGCGAGCTCTACGGCCGCATTACCACTATGCCTTGGGGAATGGTTTTTCCGGGAGCAGAACGATTTTCTTCCTCAATAAGCTGGGTTCAGGACTTTGCGGCAAAAATCGGAATGGATTTAAGTGACAATGCAATGGTAAATCTGCCCCGCCACCCAAGCCAGCTATACGAATCCTTTTTTGAAGGTATTGTGCTGGGACTTGTAATGCTTTTTTTGAGAAAACACAAAAAATGGGACGGAATGCTTACCGGAATTTACCTTTCCGGCTACGGTATAATCAGATTCTTTATTGAATACTTTAGGGAACCGGATGCTGACCTTGGTTACAGAATCGCAAAGGACTCCGCTGCGCCGATTTATACAAATACTTCACTTTTAAACTTTTCAACAGGACAGGTTTTGTGCTTCCTGATGATTCTTGCAGGAGTAGGAATCGGCGTGGGAACCTATATTTATTCAAAGAAAAAAGCTGAAAGCCAGCAAAAATAATAAACACACGAGAACAATGTGCCAGGGATGCGGAAGGCGGCGAAGCCGTTGGCGGGCTCTTGACCGAAGGGAAAGGGGCCGCCAATGGAACGAAGAGGAACCTGAAGCAGCCCGCCCGGGCACCCAGAAAATGAGGAAAATATGAAACAACTAATGTTAGGAAACGCGGCTGCTGCCAGAGGACTTTTTGAAGCAGGCTGCGAGTTTATCTCAAGCTATCCGGGAACCCCAAGTACGGAAATTACGGAAGAAGCTGCAAAATTCAAGGAAATTTACTGCGAATGGGCTCCAAACGAAAAAGTTGCCCTGGAATCGGCTTTTGGCGCCTGTCTTTCCGGCAGAAGAGCCTTTTGTGGAATGAAGCATGTAGGTTTGAACGTTGCAGCTGACCCTCTTTTTACAATGAGTTACACCGGAGTAAATGCGGGCCTTGTAATCGGCGTTGCAGATGATGCGGGAATGCACTCCAGTCAGAATGAACAGGACAGCCGCCACCACGCTATCGCTTCCAAAGTTCCAATGATTGAACCAAGCGACGCTGAAGAAGCCCGCCTTTTTGCAAAAATGGCTTTTGAAGTAAGCGAAAAATTTGATACTCCTGTTTTGTACAAGATGTGCACACGAGTTGCCCACAGCCAGAGCATCACTGAGCCTTGCGAAAGACTTTCTGTAGACCACAAACCTTATGAAAAAAACATTTCAAAATATGTAATGGCTCCTGCAAATGCAATCAAAAGACACCCTTTTGTAGAAGAAAGGATGAAAAAAATTGAAAAATGGAGCGAAACAAGCGGCATAAACAGAATTGAAAAGGCTGAGAAAGCTGCAGTGGTTTCGATACGCCCTGCGGGCTACTCAACCACCCTACAGTCTGACAAGGTGGGAATCATCACTTCTTCTACCAGCTATCAGTATGTAAAGGAAGTTCTGGGAAACAGCGTAAATATTCTGAAGCTTGGAATGGTAAACCCTCTTCCAGCAGATATGATCCGCAAGTTTGCTGATGGTCTTGAAAAGCTGATTGTTGTTGAAGAACTTGACCCGATTATTGAAACTTTTGTACGCGGGCTTGGCCTTAAGTGCGAGATTCACGGAAAAGATATGTTCCCTATCTGCGGAGAGTTCAGCCAGAACCTTGTGGCAGCCGCTTTTGGAAAGGAAGTTCCTGAAGGAACAAAACTTGAAGGAATTCAGATTCCAGTTCGCCCGCCGATTATGTGCGCAGGCTGCCCTCACCGGGGAATGTTCTATGCCCTGAACAAGCTGAAGGTTACCGTTTTTGGAGATATCGGCTGTTACACTTTAGGTTCAGTTGCCCCTCTTTCTGCAATGGACGTTACCCTCTGTATGGGAGCTTCCTTCAGCGGTCTTCACGGCTGGAACAAAGCAGGTGGAGCTGAAAACGAAAAGAAATCCGTTGCCGTTATAGGTGACTCAACCTTTATGCATTCCGGAATGACAGGCCTTGCAACAATCGCTTACAACCAGTCAAATTCAACAGTTATCGTTCTGGATAACTCAATCACTGGAATGACCGGCCACCAGCAGAACCCAACAACCGGAAAAAACCTTTACGGTGACCCTGCCGGCCGCGTAGACCTGGAAGCTCTTGCCCGTGCAATGGGAATTAAGAGAGTTCGCGTAGTTGACCCATACAATATTGCAGAATGTGAAAAGGCCGTAAAAGAAGAACTTGCGGCAGAAGAGCCAAGCCTGATTATCAGCAGAAGACCATGTGCACTTTTGAAAGAAGTAAAACACAATCCTCCTCTGGTAGTTGATCAGGATAAGTGCAAGAGCTGCAAAATGTGTATGAAAATCGGTTGTCCTGCAATCAGCATGAAGGGCAGTAAGGCTAAGATTGATGCAACACTCTGCGTAGGCTGTAAGGTATGTAGTCAAATGTGCAAATTTGGTGCAATATAAAGGTGGTAAAGCTAAAAATTGCTTGCGCAATTTTTTTAACGCTTTGCTATTAAAGGCCGACCCGCCAGCGGCCTTACACATGTGTAAATTTGGAGCGTTGTAATATGGTAAAAAATATAATGATTGTTGGCGTGGGCGGACAGGGTGCCTTGCTTGCGTCTAAAACTTTGGGACAGGTTCTGCTTGATGCAGGCTTTGATGTAAAGGTAAGTGAAGTTCACGGAATGAGCCAGAGAGGCGGTTCTGTTGTAACCTATGTCCGCTTTGGAGAAAAAGTTTACTCTCCTATCGTTGACAAAGGAGAAGCTGATTTTATCGTTTCTTTTGAACTTCTGGAAGCAGCCCGCTATACCCAGTGGCTTAAAAAAGGCGGACAGATTGTTGTGAACACTCAGAAAATCGATCCCATGCCTGTAATCACGGGAGCAGCAGAATATCCGGAAAATCTTGAAAGCAAGATGACAGAGGCCGGCCTTAAGGTTGACGCTCTTGATTGTCTTAAACTTGCCGAGGAAGCAGGAACTGCAAAAGCCGTAAACATCGTTCTGATGGGCCGACTTTCCCGCTACATGGACTTTTCCGTAGAGGCCTGGATGAAGGCTCTGGAAAAGCTGGTAAAACCACAGTTCCTTGAAATGAACAAAAAGGCCTTCCTTTTGGGAAGAGGGGAATAAGTTTTTTTATTCTAGGCAGGATCAGAAGTTTTATCTTAAAGCCGGCACCAGAAGTTTTATCTGGAGGTCGGCTTTATAAGCTTTATCTAAAACCGGACTTAGAAGTTTTCTCGGAAAACCGGCCTTAGAAGAATTCTCTGAAAACAGGCCGGCTACAAAAGGAAAGCACCCGGCGCTGAACGATTTTTTTTATATTCATAAAACTCGTGTATTCAGGCTGTTTTAACCTGAGACACGATTTTTTTTATTTCATTTTTGGGATTTTTTTGCAGAAGGCATACTATAATTTGTATGAGCAAAAAAATCCTTCGTTTTAAAAAACTTTTTTTTCTGCTTTCTGCCCTTTTTTTCCTTTATAATGCCAGAGCAAAAGAAAAAACAGGGCTTAAGAGCCTGAGTATTTCTGAAAAAGAAGAAGGGAAAATTAACCTTTCAAAAGAAAACTTTTCCCTTCAAAAAACTTAAAAAGCAAAGGCTGATTTTACAGGAATTACCGCCACCATAGATTTTAAAAGCCAGCCTTTTTATCTTTTAGAAGATAACTGGTCTGTATCATCCCCTGACCACATTTTTTTTCCGCCATATTATGACCCTGTTTTTCAGGTAAAAATGAATTTTAAGGAAATTTGCCGGCTTTCAAACAGGTATTCCTCTTCAAAAAATGAAAAAACAGGGCCGGACTTCATCCTTCCTCTGACTTTTCAGTGGGGAATCTTAAACCTGAACGGGGCCTTTAGCCAGATAAACTCCCCTTTTCTAAAAAGCCCTGCCAACGGCTGCTACACTTTTTCTCCATTTCCACAAAGCTTAAGCGCATCAAAAGCCAGCCCCTCTTCTAATACTAAAGCTTTGGCTCAGTTTTGCAGTCTGGATTTTTCAAAAAAAATTGAATTTAACCCCAGCAGACTGGAAAGCGGGCATACTAACAGGATAACTAGCGGGCGGACAAGCAGTTTGACTAATAGACAAACTAGAGAGAAGACAAGCAGGCTGACTAGCAGTCCTGCTAATGGACAAACTAGCAGTCTGACAAGCGGGCAGATTAGTGAACTGACTAGAAATCTGACAAGCGGGCAAACAAGCGGTCTGACAAGCGGGCAAACTAAAAGAATTGATAATCAATTAATTGAAAAGGAATTGCAAAAGGATGTGGGAAAAGCAAAGAAAAGCCTAAATCCTGCTTCCAGAATAGCTCCGGTTTTAAGCTGGCAGGCTTCTTTTTTTTCTGACATCGAAGAAAATTACGCTTTTAATTCAAATTTTAGCATTTTTGCCGGGCAAGTAAAAAGCGGACTTTCCTTTAGCGGCTTTTATTATACAATTTCAAACCAGAAAGCCAGCTGGTTCTCCCAATACCAGTTTTTTCCACCCCAGAGACGCTTTTTTATGTCTTCAGACCTTTCTTTTTCTTCTCCTTTTTTTAATTCTAAAAATACCCTGAACTCTTATCAAAAGTCTGCTTTTTTGGACAAGATGCCAGGGCTTTCTTTTAAAAGCGAAAACGAAATTTCTTTTCCAAAAATTGCCTTCACCTTCAAAAATATCACACAAAAAAGTATATCTCAGAAAAATGGCGCTCAGATAAATGTCACACAAAAAAGTGACACACAGGAAAATATCACACAGAAAAGTGTCATACAGAAAAATGAGGGCTATTTTTATACAGACTTTTTCTTTGGCTTTTTTACCAGTGGAGAAAGCTATTTTTTTACACCAAAAGGTAAAGTCATTAGCCCTGAAAGAGATTTTTTTATCAGCCCCCAGTTCAATCTTCTTCTACCCTCTTACAAAACAAAAACGAAAATTTCTTTTTTTGCCCTGCTTCAGGAAAAAGCACAAAATGAATATTTTGTAACTTCTCCGGCTGGGTGGGAGAACTCAAAGGCCGGGACATCAGAAGAAGGCGATGATATTCTTTTGGGGGAAAGTTTTGGAGCTGAAAACAAAGAAAATGAAACAAAGCCGGAGGATTCGGATGATTCGGAGGATCCAGATAATTCAGAAGAGCTTTTACTGCAGAACGGTGGCGGAACTTCCAATTCTAAAAATCTAAAGATAAGTTTTGGCTGTGAAAATAAAAATGCAAAATTCCTTTTTAAGTTTTCTTTTTTGGCAAAAAATATTTTGCTTACAGAGAAAGAGCCCTTATTTTTATGGGAAAAGGCCGAAATCTCTGCAAATTCCAGCACAGCACAG
Source organism: Treponema sp. (assembly GCA_024693915.1). Classification (GTDB taxonomy): domain Bacteria; phylum Spirochaetota; class Spirochaetia; order Treponematales; family Treponemataceae; genus Treponema_D. The sequence goes on along the minus strand of JAILKG010000168.1, from coordinate 2,302 downwards.
CTTTTTTACCCTTATTTTAAGGGCGGTCTTTCTTTTTCCGGAAAAAAACTCTGGAAGGAAGATGAAAAAAGCCAGTTAAAATACAAAGCTTCCCTTTCTGCCCTGCCTGACAGAAAAAAAGAAATATGCCTTTCCGGCTCTGTGGATTTTAAGAGCCAGGGAGAAAACTTTGAACTTTCAGCAATTAGGGCAGGAATTTCATGGAATCACACCTTTACAAATTGCAAAATAAATTTGACAGGAAACCTTAAAATTGTATTTTAAAACAAGGCTTTCCTCTGAAAAACTCTCTCTTGGCGTCGCCTATCCAGCAAAGAAAAGCTTCTACCGATTCCCATTGGCTGAATATTTCAAGGGGTGTAACATGAACCTACTTTTCAGATTTTTTTTCAAGGCTTTTTGCCTCATCCCAGAAAGCATCTTCTTCCTTTAAGTGTTCCTTGTCCATAGGAATGCCATTTTCTTTCATTTTTTTCTGAACATAGGAAAAGCGCCTGTAAAATTTTTCATTTGTTCTGTTCAATGCAACTTCAGGGTCAACGCCAAGTTTTCTTGCATAATTTACCACGGCAAAAAGCAGGTCTCCGATTTCATCTTCCACCTGAAGGAAAACAGAGTCGCATTCCGCTGTAGAATGCTTTGTAAGAGCTTCTATTTTTGCTTCTTTACTGGAGTCAGAAGTTTTTTTGACTGAATTTGCCCCGGCGGAAGATGTTACGCTGTCAGTCTCTTTGCTTTTTCTGGCTTTTTCAAGACAACTGCTGTACTTATTCCAGGCTTCTTCAACTTCAGCCAGTTCTTCCCGAACTTTTCCTACCACCGGAGGAAGCTCCTGCCAGTCAAAACCCAGTTTTCCCGCTTTTTTCTGATATTTATAAGCCTTTAGAATTGGAGGAAAGCCTGCAGGAACTTCATCCAGAATACACTCCCCTTTTCTTCCCTCCACATTTGCTTTAATTCTATCCCACTGATTCAGCACTGCTTCGCTGTCACTAACCTTTCCTCTTGCTTCCGAAAGACCTTCGCTTTCCGGGAAAACATGGGGATGGCGACGAATCAGTTTATCTGTAAGTTCATCCAGTTCCTGGGCAATAGAAAAATCACCGGACTGCTCGTACATATAGGAAATCATAACTGAGTTCAAAAAAACATCCCCCAGTTCTTCCTTTGCATGCCCGCTATCCTTTTGAGTTATTGCATCCACCGCTTCAAAAGCTTCTTCAACCAGAGGAGTTCTCATGGAAAGAGGAGTCTGTTCCTTGTCCCATGGACAGCCGTCCGGCTCACGGAGTTTTTTTATAATTCCCAAAAAGCGTTCAAAAGCCCGGGTAGCATTTTTTGTTTCTTCTATATCGATCATAATTTTCCTGTGAAAGGCCTTTTCGGCCAGTATTTTTATAACAAGACTAAAAGCCTTTTTTTTTGGCCGCTTACAGGGCGGCGCACTTCTTTTTTGACCATTCCTGCAAGAGTTTAGAAGGATCTTTGGAAACAAGTGCTTTTGCAAGAAGTACTTCTGCCTGAGGGAAAATCTGGGAAAGGATTATCCTTTCATCCTCAGAAAAAGGACTTAAAACATAGGAAGCAATATCTTTTCCTTCCGGTTTTGAAAGCCCGAATCTTAATCGCCAGAAATCCGGAGAATTAAAGACAGCCTTTGTAGATCTTAAGCCATTGTGACCACCCAGACCGCCACTCCACTTAAAACTAACAGTTCCAATGGGGAGTTCCAGTTCATCATGAACAACCAGAGTTTCTTCGCTTTTGATTTTAAAAAAGTTTGCAATTTCAATGATGCTTTCCCCGGAAAGATTCATGTAAGTTTCAGGCTTTAAAAAATATATTCGTGAAGGTGCTTCTTCCGGAATGATAACCGGACTTCCGTCTTTTTTTGCAAGGATTCCCTTTTCTGCCCAGCCATTCACCAGGTCAGAAAGTTCCATACAGGCATAGTTTCCCTTAAATTTGGACTGCCAGCTGAGTTTTGAGGAAAAAGAAAGGCTCTGCTCAAAAAGCCAGGCTACATTGTGACGGGTTTTCTCGTATTCCCGGCCGTAGTTTCCCAAAAATGCAACAAGTTTAATCATAGCAGGCTGATTATATCACATTTTGCAAGAAGGGAGCAAATGGGGAAAGGGGAAAGCGGAGGGCAAACGCATTGTTGATTCTATACATAAAAAATTGCAACGGGGAAAGCGTGCTGCGGACAAAAAAGACTCTGTTTGTGGCTGCCGCGAAAGCGGCATATAATAGTTCCTCTGCCACAAACAGCGTCTAGCGCAATATTGCGCGTTTTTTGGAC
>JAILKG010000133.1 GCA_024693915.1 Treponema sp. | reverse complement strand
ACGACGTTTATAAAAAAGACGGGTTGTTACTACCATTTCTGTCTCGTTAAAATCAATGAAGATTCAAACAATATTTTTTATATTAGCAGAAACTGTATCGATGAGATTGATATTAACGAGACAGAAATGGTAGTAACAACCCGTCTTTTTTATAAACGTCGTGAAAATGTAAATTTTGTATATGATGTAATGGACTGGAAAATTGAAAACGACGCGAACGGAAACCTGGTAGTTACTAAAAAAGTAAAACCTCTTCCTGAAGAGTAATAGACTTTTTGCTCCATTCTCTTTTTCTTTCTTAAGTTCAGGGCAAAGGCCTTTTAGATTTTGCTAATGCATTTGTCCTGTCTTTCTCACTTATAGGTATGTCTCTTGACACTTCTATAAAAAGAAGATATATTAATATTGTACATTTTAATTAATCTTTTAAGATGGACTCGCTTCAGGCGGGTCTTTTTTATTGGAGTTTGCTTTGGATTATATTCCACTTAATTCTATGCAGTACTATTCAGACTGCGAACCGCTGGTTTCAGCCCTGGGTTACTACCTTATCGAGCTGAAAGTTTCCCGTTCCGGCAACAAAACTGTAAAAATCAATGCAGTTATAGCTTCGAAAGATCCAAAAGTTGATATCGGTGTTGATGACTGTGCAAAAGTTCACCATGCCCTTCTTCCACGCCTGGAAGCAATTCTTGGAACAGAAGATACTTACATGGAGCTTACCAGTCCAGGTATGGAACGCAATATTAAAAATGCCGCAGAATTTCAGTATTTTGCAGGCAGAGAACTCAGAGTTTGGGATAAAACTGTAAACGACTGGGTTGGGGGAGTTATTTCTTCTTCAGATGATAAATCCGTAACTCTTCAGAGTGATGGGAAAGATGTTTCTATTCTATATGAAAATATAGCAAAAGCAAAATTTATACATTTGTAATTATTTCAAGGGGCGTAATAAAAATGGCTAAGAACAAGAAAGAACCAGAACCGAATATGGCAGAGCTTATCAGAGCTTTGATTCAGGAGAAAGGTTATTCAGAAGAATCAGTAAAGCAGACACTGGAAAATGCATTGAAGGCTGCTTACAAAAGAACTTACGGAACATGTGAAAATGCAATTGTAAAATTTGCAGACGATATGTCTGATGTTTCAATTTATTCAAGAAAAACTGTTGTTGACGGCGTATATGATCCTGTAACAGAAATTGAACTTGAAGATGCAAAAAAACTCAGCGATGAAGTAGAAATCGGGGATGAAATTGATATCCTTGAAGATCCAAAATCTTTTGACCGCTCAGCTGTTTCAACAGGAAAACAGACAGCTCATCAGGGCTTGAACGAAACTCTCCGTGACTCTCTTTACAACCAGTACAAAGATAAGGTTGGAGAGATGATCAACGGATACTACCAGCGTGAGAAAAACGGCAATATCTACATCAATCTCGGAAATGAAGGCCGTCTTGAAGGTGTTCTTCCACTTAAATATCAGTCACCAAGAGAAAGTTATGAAATGGGTGACAGAATCAAGGCAATCATTGCTGAACTTAAAAAAACAAATTCTGGTCTTCAGATTGTTCTTTCAAGAAGCGATCCTCGCCTTGTAGAAATTGCAATGGAAATGGAAGTTCCGGAAATTGATGAAGGAACTGTAAAAATTGAAAAATGCGTTCGCGATGCAGGTTATCGTACAAAAATGGCTGTTTCTACAACTCGTGAAGAAATTGATCCTGTAGGAGCTTGTGTTGGTAAAAACGGTCTTAGAATTCAGAACGTAATCCGGGAACTTCTTGGTGAAAAAATTGATGTTCTCCGCTATGACGCAGATCCAACAATTTTCATTCAGAATGCCCTTTCTCCTGCAAAAGTAAACCGTGTTGTAATCATGGATGTTGAAAAGAAGCAGGCTCTGGCAATCGTTGATGAAGATCAGTTCAGTCTTGCAATCGGTAAGTCAGGACAGAACGTTCGACTTGCAAACCGCCTTTGCGACTGGAATATTGATGTTAAAACTGAAGAACAGTGCGCTGATATGGATTTCTCTAATAAGGCAACTTCTCTTGCAGCCCGCAATCTTTTCAATGATGAACCTGCTGTTACAGAAGAAGAAAGCGATGAAATTTACACAATTTCTGAACTTCCGGGAATCAAGGAAAATGTCAGCCAGGCAATCAAGAATGCTGGTTATGATGACATTGTTAAGTTCCTTGAATCATATGAAAGCCTTGAAATTGAAGGCGTAACAAAAGAAGAACTCAACGAAGTTTACGAACTTATCAAAGAAAACGTAGAAATCGTAGAAGAAGGTGAAGAAGAAGCCTCTGCTCCTGCTTCTAAAGAAGAAACGGCAGCTGCTGAAGAAAATAATTCTGAAGCAGAGGACGAAGGTTATGAATGTCCAAACTGTCATGCACCAATTACAATCGATATGACACAGTGTCCTGTGTGTGGTACCGAATTCGTTTTTACTGAGGACGAGGAATAGGGTATTTTATGGGTGAAGAGTCAGAGAAAAAGCCAGATTTTGTGGTTCATAAAAAACAGCCGGAGCAGGCAAAAGATAACCAGTCTGCTTCGCAGAATGGAAATAAAAAGAAGGTAGTGGTTTTAAAGAAAAAGGCACCATCAGCTCCTCAGGGAGCAGGGCAGCCAAATGCCGCTATCGGACAGGGAGGAGCTGCAAAAACTCCTCTTGCCAAAAAAGATGTACGCATTGTAGTTAAAAAGACTGATAAAGCTGCAGATGGTCAGGATGCAGAGAAAAAACAGCCTGCAGAAAGCCAGAAGCCGGCAGGTGAAAAAGCTCCTGAAAAAACAGCAGCAGCTGATAATCAGCAGAATGCTGCACAGAAGCCTCAGAACCATCAGCCAAGAAGACCGATGGAATTGAATATGACCCGTCCTAATGTTAAGGCAGGAAACCTTTCTAATGATTATAACAAGAGAGGTCAGGGCGGCTATAACAATTACAATAACGGCTATAACCGCAATGGTCAGAATGGTCAGAGAAATAACCGCAATGGTTCAGGCTTTACCGGAGCTCAGGCTCGTCAGAGCTATCAGAACCGGGAGCGTGAAGGTAACCAGAGAAACGGACAGGGTCAGAATGGCGGATGGCAGAACCGAAACGGTCAGGGACAGAACGGCGGCTGGCAGAATAGAAACGGCCAGGGCGGTCAGAACCGAAACGGTCAGGGCGGCTTTAGAAACGGCGGCCAGGGCGGATTTAGATCAGGTGCTTCTGGAGGATCGGTTGGTTCAGTTCCGCCATTGATGCAGCAGGGACGCGCTCCTGCAAAGAAGGCATTTAAAGGCAAAAAACAGGTATATAATAGAAAAGATGAAGAGCAGTACGACGATACACTCTTTGAAACCAAGAAGAAGGTTGAAACTCCTGTAAGCGCTGTTCCAAAGTCAATTGAGATTATGGAAACAATTTCTGTTTCGGATCTCGCTAAAAAGATGAATCTTAAGGCTTCTGAAATTATCGGAAAACTTTTCTCAAGTTATGGACAGATGGTTACAATCAACCAGTCAATCGACCACGAAACAGCTGAACTTCTTGCCAGTGAATATAACTGTGAAGTAAAACTTGTTTCTCTCTACGATGAAACTGTTATTGAAAGCGATGCTGACGTTGAGGAAAAAATGTTCCCTCGTCCACCGATTGTTACAGTTATGGGTCACGTAGACCACGGTAAAACAAAAACTCTTGATGCTATCCGAAACAGCCATGTTGCTGAAGGAGAAGCAGGTGGAATTACCCAGTCTATCGGTGCTTACTCTGTAAAAACTGAAAAAGGCGTTATCACCTTCCTTGATACACCTGGTCACGAAGCATTTACAATGATGCGTGCCCGTGGAGCACAGGTTACTGATATCGTTGTTCTTGTAGTTGCAGCAGATGACGGTGTAATGCCTCAGACTCTGGAAGCTATTGCTCACGCAAAGGATGCAAAAGTTCCAATTATTGTAGCTGTAAACAAAATCGATAAACCGGAAGCAAATCCGGACCGCGTAAAAACTCAGCTTTCTGAGCATGGTCTTACTCCAGAAGAATGGGGTGGAGACACTCAGTATGTTTCAATTTCTGCAAAACAGAGAATCGGTATTGACGATTTGCTCGATGCAATTCTTCTTCAGGCAGAAATGCTTGAACTTAAGGCAACATTTGACTGCCGTGCAGAAGGTAAGATTCTTGAAAGCCGAATTGACCAGGGACGTGGTGTTGTTTCTTCAGTTGTTATCCAGCGTGGTACTCTCCACCAGGGAGACCCATTTGTTGCAGGTATTTACAGCGGAAAAGTTCGTGCCATGTTTGATGACAGAGGTCACAGAATTCAGGAAGCCGGCCCTTCAATTCCAGTTGAAGTTCTTGGAATGGAAGAAATGCCTAACGCAGGCGATCCTTTCCAGGTTACTGAAAGCGAAAAAGAAGCCAGGGCAATTTCTACAAAGCGTCAGGAACTTAAGCGCTTTGAAGATGCTAAGGCTGTTAAGAAAGTTACCCTTGATAACCTTTATTCTACTATTGAACAGAATGAAATTAAGGAATTCAAGGTTATCATCAAGGCTGACCTTCAGGGTTCTGCAGAAGCTCTTAAGGCTTCTCTTGAAAAACTTTCAACAAAGGATATCAGACTTTCTGTTATTCATTCTTCTGCCGGTGCAATCAACGAATCGGATGTTGTTCTTGCAGCAGCTGACTCAAATGCAATTATCATCGGTTTCAATGTTCGTCCTACACCAAAAGCTAAGGCTCTTGCTGATCAGGAAAAGGTTGAAATCAGAAAATACAACATTATCTACAAGTGTGTTGAAGAAATTCAGGCCGCTATGGAAGGTATGCTGCAGCCGGATACAAAGGAACAGACAATTGGTGGCGTAGAAGTACGCAATACCTTCAAAGTTCCAAAAATCGGCGTAATCGCAGGTTGTTATGTTACAGATGGTGTTGTAAGACGCAATGCTCTTGTAAACCTTGTTCGCGACGGAATCGTAAAATATACAGGAAAGATTTCTTCCCTCAAGCGCTTTAAGGACGATGCTAAAGAAGTTCAGACTGGTTTTGAATGTGGTATCGGTCTTGAAAACTGGCAGGATATCCAGGTTGGCGACCATCTTGAAGTATTTGAATACATCGAAGTTGCCCGAAAACTTGGTGATGAGCTTCACGATGACCGTGCTGAGAATGAAAAGAAAGCAATGGAAGCAGCTCAGAAGGCAATGGAAGCGGCAGAAGCAGAAAAAGCTCTTGAAGCAGAAGCTCTTGCTGAAGAAAAAGCTAAAGCCAAGGCAAAAAAAGCTGCAAAACCAAAGAATCTTGGAACTCAGTATCCAGGTGATGCAGAGGCAGGTGAATAATGGGGCTTTACAGAATAGAGCGGCTGAATGTTCAGCTGCGTGATGAAATTGCAAAGCTTATTCTTCACGGAGACATTAAGGATTACCGTGTTTCTGAACACCTTACAATCAATAGGGTAGAAGTTACACAGGACTTATCCTATGCAAAAGTTTATGTTTCCACCTTTCTTTCTGACGAACAGCTGGAAAAAGGGGTGGAAGGACTGAACTCTGCGGCAGGTTTTATCCAGTCACAGATTGCAGCAAAAATGCGAATCCGTAAGTTCCCTCGTATGACTTTTGTGGTAGATTCTGCCATGAAAGACGGTTTCAAAATGGTAAACAAGCTGAATGAACTTGAAGAAGAAACCAAAGCCTGGGAAAAAGAACATCCGGAAATGCTGGATGAAAACCAGGAAGAAGCAAAAAAATAAATGCAGAATACAAGTGCTAACAAAATAGTGCTTTTTTCAAAAGAGGCTGGAAAGACTAGTTTTTCCAGCCTCTTTACTGTAAAAAAAGCCTTTTCTACAACAAAAGTCGGTCACACAGGAACCCTGGACAGCTTTGCTGAAGGGCTTCTGGTTGTTTGTGTAGGAAATCTTACCCGTCTGGCCGGAAAAATCACTGAATTTGACAAAGTTTATCAGGCTGTTCTTCTTTTTGGAGAGGAGACAGACACTCTGGAGTGTTCCGGAAATGTAGTCAAAAATGCAGGACTTCCCACAGAAGAAGCCCTTCTTTCAGCGGTAAAGAAATTTACCGGAACTTACATGCAGACGCCTCCATCTTTTAGCGCCATTCATGTGGACGGAAAGAGGGCCAGCGACCTTGTCCGTTCTGGTCAGGAAGTGGAAATACCTTCCAGAAGTGTCACTGTTTTTTCTTCATACATAAAAGAAATTATGTATGAAGACGGGGAGTGCCGTCTTTTTCTTTCGGCTAGGGAATCTCTTTTCCGGGACTGTCTTTCTCCTGACTCTTTGAACCAGGCTTCGAATAATGCTTCGAATATGTCTCAGAATCTTTCTTCTGAAAAAAGAGTAAAAGCTGCATTAATCGAATTTCATGTTTCAAAGGGAACTTATATAAGAAGTCTTGCACGGGATATTGCCCTAGAGGCTTCTTCCGTCTGCCATCTTATTGCATTAAGACGAACTGGGGTTGGAAAATTTTCTTTAAATGATGCAGCCGGCTTTGAAAATCTTTCTCCTTTTACAATTCAGCACGGCTTTGACAATGCTAAACTTATAAAGGAAGTTCAAAAAAAAGAAAAGGAAGAAGCCTTAAAAAAAGCTGAAAGAAAACTAGAAAAAAGGGAAAAGGGTGATAACAAAAAGCCTTATGAACCTGATTTAAAAGAACTTTCTCTTCAGGAAGAAATCCGTAATAAAAGTCTTGATATGTCGCCGGCTCTTGCCCTGGAATGCGGTTTTGACCTTCTTACATTAAAAAAAGAAAGCGAAGACTGGTTCAGCCACGGGGGAAAACTTTCCAGCAAAATGTTTACAGTTTCTCCTTTTACACTCAGTCAGGAAATTGCAGCAGTTTTTTCTGAAACTGAAGAATTTAAGGGACTTTTGCAAAAAGATCAGAATGGATACTTTAAATATAGTCTTGTGATAAATTAGGGCGAATTAGTTTTAACTTCAAATTAAATAAATTGAAATAAAAGTTGATTGTAATATAAAAAATTGGCTCTCGGCGTGAACGCGCCAGCAAAAAACGGCAGTACCGCTTCGCGGTGGCTGAGTGTTTTTTGTGTCGCAACCACGCCTACGCCAATTTTTATTTATAATAAAAATTCTCATTTCAAGTTATTTATATAATTTTAGGTTCAAAGTAATTAAACTCGCATTATTTATCTTTTGTGGTATAATTTTCTATATATAAAGAGGTTTATTATGGTAGATTACACAGAAGGTTCAGGAAAGCAGTATCATACAGGCCTTGGTCCTGGGGATATTGGAGAATATGTTATTCTTCCGGGGGATCCTAAGCGCTGTCAGAAAATTGCGTCTCACTTTGAAAATGCCCGTCTGGTTTCAGATGTCAGGGAATTTGTAACCTATACAGGAGAACTTTGCGGAACAAAAGTCAGCGTAACTTCAACTGGAATAGGAGGTCCTTCTGCCGCCATTGCCATAGATGAACTTTCAAAAGTGGGGGCAAAAACCTTTATTCGTGTGGGAACTTGTGGTGGAATGCAGGAAGAGGTTTTAGGTGGAGACCTGGTGATTGCAACCGGCGCTATCAGAATGGAAGGAACCAGCCGGGAGTTTGCCCCAATTGAATTTCCCGCAGTAGCTGATTTTGATGTAACGAATGCTCTTGTTAAGGCTGCTAAAAATCTTGATTTTCCTTATCACGCAGGTGTAGTTCAGTGTAAGGATTCCTTTTTTGGTCAGCATGAACCGGAAATTATGCCTGTCAGCTATGAACTGGAAAATAAATGGCAGGCCTGGCTCAGGCTGGGAACTCTTGCTTCAGAAATGGAAAGTGCGGCTTTATTTGTGGCAGGAAGTTTTTTGAAGGTAAGGGTAGGTTCTGTATTCCTTGTTGTTGCAAATCAGGAAAGGGCCAAAAAAGGTCTTGAAAATAAGCAGGTACATGATACAGAAAGAGCCATAAAAACTGCTGTAGAGGCAATAAAACTTCTTATTTCTGAAGATTCGAAAAAAGCCTGATAGAAAGGCAAAAGTTCCTCTAAAGGCAAAGACTTTATAGTTCTACTTTTTCTTGTTGAAATTATCTCTTACACATAGTAAAATGGTGTGAATAATTTTTTGTTTTATTTAATATGCCATTATTATTTGTGCAAGGGGTAAACGCATGAAGAAGATATTCGGTTCTTTGCTGATTGTTCTTATTCTTTCTATTATATCATTAACTTCCTGTGAGGTAGGTCTGGGTTCTTCAGTCGATGTTGAATCTCCAAAAATTACCATAACCTATCCCCCTGCTTCTGCAGTTGTAAGGGATAGCTTTGTTCTTGCTGGAACCTGTTCTGATGATAAAAGCGTTTCTAAAATCATTGTAAATATTTTTTCAACAGGAAACGGACAAACTACTGCCGTTGAAAATTACCATTTTTCTGATCCTGTAATAACAGACGGAAAAAAATGGACAGTAACCCTAAATGAACTTGTTGATGGTAAATACCCTTTAAAAGACGGAAAATATTCTATTGAAGCCTATGCAATTGACTCTTCCAGCCGAGAATCTGGAAGATATACTCTTGCAGTTGAAATTGATAATACTGCTCCGCTTTTTGTAATTCAGACACCTGGAAGCGATGAAACTGAAACTCATTACGGTTCGATTTTTAAAGTTAGAGGTTCAGTAGCAGAAGACCATAAGTTAAAATATATGACCCTTTCTGTTTTTGACAGCAGCAATAAGCTTCTGAAAAGCTGGACAGAAAATGATGTTGATATTTCTGGTACAACCAGCGTTACTTTTGCACG
>JAILKG010000013.1 GCA_024693915.1 Treponema sp. | reverse complement strand
GGATGACGCGAAGCGGCATTTAATGGTTCCCTTGCCACAAGCAGCGCATAGCGCAGTACTGCGCGATTTTGCAACCACGAGATAGTGACCGTAAGCCAATTTTGAAGTTGAAACTATAAAACTCGAAATTAAGTGTAAATAGTTTGAATTTTGAAATAAGTTGAACTTTAATCAGGAAGGCGCCATCCGGCTTTGGGTGGCGCTTTTTTTTTATTATATAAACGACATTTAACCCGGCGAATCTTAAAAATCAGACTAATTATGGACATTTTTGTTAGCCAGTGATAACACTATATATAGGATATTTACCGCTAAACTACCATACATCTTGAGTTTTTTTATAAAAAAAAATATAAAATTCTTTAAAAAAAAAGTTGTTATATAAAAAAGCTATGATACAATTAGAGGGCTATGAAAAGACTTTTGTTTATAATTCTTGCGAGCGTAATAGGTGCGTTCGCCTTTTCACAGGAAGCAGAAAATGCTGTGAGTGAAAAGGTAAGTGAAAAACCGGTGGAAAAAAGGGAAGTTCGTGCCGGTTTACAGATGGGAACGAATATGGAACAGTCAGACGGATATACTTTTGTTCTTGGCTTATTTGCTGATACAGCCATCGTTCCTGATGTTCTTTTGATTGGAAGCCAGATGGACTGGACTTTTTCTCATTCGGGATACACAGCAAATCCTTCTTTCTATCTTCAGTGGCTCATGCCTCTGCATGTGGGAAATGTGATGACACCATACCTGAAGGGAAATCTTGGTATGTTTACACTTCACGAAAATAACCAGACTGAGGACGGCCTTCTTGCAGGTCTTGAAGCAGGCCTTTCTTTCAAATTCAATAAATTCTATCTGGAACCTGGTTTTCAGTTCGGCTACCCATACATGTGGGGTGCTGTAGTCAGGGCTGGTCTTGCTTTCTAGGGCTTTCTTAAAAGCTTAAAAGCAGGAAGAGGAGCCTGTCTGTCGGACAAAAATAAAGGGAGAGGAAAACAGCTTATAAACTGTAAAAGTTCTTGAGGAGGAGCTTTTACAGTAGCAAATCTATCTAAAAATTAAAAAAGAATTGCAAAAAAGAATGGGATTTTTTTTGTAATGCTTTTGAATGGGAGAAAATGATGCTTCAGGTTAAACGCTTGTACTCATTTCTTGCATCTTTAGCCTTGCTATGTCTTTGTGGCTTTTTTTCGTGCACAATGCACGTAATGGAGGAAAAAAGCCATGTTGAATACGGAAGTCTTGAGGTTTCTGGAGGAGATTCTTCAAGAGCACTTTCCGTTGCTTCTATTCGTTATGCCAAAGTTTCTGTTACAGGAAGCGGCATTTCAAGTCCGATTCAGTCGGATTTTCTGGCTATTACCGGAGGAATTGGTAATGTTAGCCTTGAAAGAATTCCAACTGGAGCTAACCGCGTTGTAACTGTACAGGGCTATACTTCAGCTTCTGATGACGCCGCTGTGACCGGAGCCCTTATTCGCGCCGTTACAGATATTAAGGCCGGTTCAAACTCCTGCTCAGTTTCAAAAGCTACAACTGCTCTTGCCAATGTTTTTGTAAAACTTCAGGCACTTGGGGCAGATTTGGGAAGCGTAAACAGGGAAAAAATTTCTTCCGTGCTGCCGTCACAATCTTGGTCTTTAATTGATACTGATAAAATTGCAGCTGATTATGTATCTGACTCAACTTTAAGCGGGAAAAGTTCTTCTGATTATCAGCTTACTACTGGATCGGTTAATTTTACTGCCAGCCTTACAAATTCTTATACAATTCAGATTACAGACCCATCAAGTCAAGTCTTCGATATGTCTTCAAGCTATGTTTCTAAAACAGTGTCAGACGCTGCTCCTGGAACCTGGGGACTTTTAGTTCTTGATTCTGAAGGAAAAGTTGTTGCAAGCGACAATAATCTTAAAGTTGTAAGCGGCGAAACAACCAGCGTATCTGTAAATGAGAGTGTAGGGGGAAGTGTTACAGGTAAGATTATCGTTCATGTACCTGCAAGTTATGATTATACAAAAGCCTATGCCTGGGCAGGAAGTGCAGGTTCTGCCGGATGGCCAGGGGATGCCATGACTCAGAATGGCAATGTTTATGATTATGAACTGAAATGTACTTCTTCAAAAATTATTTTTAACAATGGAAGTGCACA
>JAILKG010000010.1 GCA_024693915.1 Treponema sp. | reverse complement strand
AAGTCAATACCAATAATTTTTCCCATAATATATGCTCCTATTAATTTACACTTTAAAGGGGCGCCTGCCCCTCGGCCGCACTTTGTTGCGGCCTACCCCCTCGCCTAAGGGCTCCGCCCTTAAAATCCCGTTTTAGTTCGATTTCGGCACATAAGCGGACAAGCTAAAAAAAGCAAATCCCCTTATATGCGAGTTTTGCTTCGCAAAACTCGTTGAAATCGAACGTTAGTTCGATTTCGGCACTCTCACCATTACCTTAGCGTGGCGAATAATTCTGTCGTGAAGCTTGTAGCCCTTCATATAAACCTGAAGCAAAGTTTCTTTCTTTGCTTTTTCGTCTTCTGTACGGCCGATTGCTTCGTGCAGTTCCGGATTAAATTCATCGCCTTCTTTTCCAAAGCTTGAAAGTCCGTATTTGTCTTCAAGCATTTTTACAAGGCTCTTGTTGATCATTTTTACGCCGTCTGCAATTGTTTTTGCATCTTTTGCATCTTTTGCAGCATCAACTGTGCGGTCAAAATTATCAAGGCTTTCAAGCAGGTCTGACAAAAGAGAAGCGTTTGCATAAGCAAGAGCTTCTTCCTTCTGCTGCATCATGCGTTTGCGCCAGTTGTCATTTTCAGCAGCCTTGTAAAGCATCTGCTTTTTCAGTTCTTCAATCTGGCTTTCAAGGTCTTTGATTTTCTCTTCAGGAGTTACAGTTTTTTCTTCAGAAGCTGCCTGCTCAGCATTTTCCTGAGCTTTTTCTTCTGCAGTGTTTGGAGTCTCCTGAGATTCAGCATTTTCTTTCTTTGTTTCTTCTGACATCTGATTGTCCTTTTTCTTTGTTTCTTATGTTAAAATACTAATTTTATAAATCAATCGTCAACTAAAAAAATATTTTTTTTAAACTTTTTTTCATCATAATTTGCCGTTTCCACGGGGGAAAGGCATTATATTTTTCTATTTAGCCTTAATTTCGAGTTTTATAGTTTCAACTTCAAAATTGGCTTACGGTCACTATCTCGTGGTTGCAAAATCGCGCAGTACTGCGCTATGCGCTGCTTGTGGCAAGGGAACCATTAAATGCCGCTTCGCGTCATCCACAAGCAGAGCATTTTTGCCCATGATTCGTTCCCTTCCGCCAATTTTAAATTTATTTCAGCAAACTCGAAATTTGGGCTATTTAATATCTTTTCGTTTGATTTTTCCGGAGATTGTTTTTGGCAGTTCGCTTACAAAGTCAACAATGCGAGGATATTTGTAAGGAGCTGTTGTCTTTTTTACAAAAGTCTGAATATCCTTTACAAGCTCTTCGCTTGGCTGATAGCCCTTTGCAAGAACAATAGTTGCCTTTACAACCTGACCGCGTACCGGGTCTGGAGCGCCGGTTACAGCGCACTCAACAACTGCAGGATGCTGCATCAGGACTGATTCAACTTCAAAAGTTCCGATTCGGTAGCCGGAACATTTGATAACGTCGTCATTTCTTCCGGTAAACCAGAAATATCCGTCTTCATCCCGCCATGCATTGTCACAGGTGTGGTAATAGCCGTCATGCATAACACTCTTTGTTTTTTCAGGATCTCCAAAATAAGTCATAAAGAGACCTGGAAAAGTTTTTCCGTCTTTAAGTTCAACTACGATTTCACCAACTTCACCGTCCTGAACAGGATTTCCATCTTCATCCAGAAGAGTTACATTGTAATAAGGTGCGCTCTTTCCAAGGCTGCCCGGCTTGATTTTTTCATTTCCATAATTAAAGAGAGAAAGAGTTGTTTCAGTCTGACCAAAACCTTCCCGAATTTCCTTGCCGGTAATCTCCTTCCAGCGGTCAAAAACCTCTTCACTCAAAGGTTCACCGGCAGTTGACCAGTGTTCGCAGCTTGAAAAATCATATTTTGACAAATCTTCCTGAATCAAGAAGCGGTAAATTGTCGGCGGCGCACAGAAAGAAGTAATGTGATGTTTTTCAATCTGCTCTATCAGGTTTACAGGCTTGAATTTTGCGTGATAATCGTAAACAAAGACTGTACACTCTGCAATCCACTGTCCGTAAAGCTTACCCCACACAGCCTTTCCCCAGCCGGTATCAGCAACAGTAAGGTGAAGACCGCCTTTTTTAACCTGCTGCCAGTAACTTGCCGTTACAATGTGTCCAAGAGGATACAAAAAGTTGTGGCAAACCAGTTTTGGATGGCTGGTTGTTCCGGAAGTAAAGTAAGAAAGCATGATATCATCATTTTTGCTTATATCTTCCCTCTTAAGAGCATGGAAAGCAGCCAGTTCTGCCTCACTTACACCAGAAACGCCACGGGTAAAATCTTCCCACATAGGATGTTCTGCAAGGAAAGCGTCGTCCAGCCCTTCATCTATTCCAAAAGGGGCTACACCAATTAAAGTTTTAAGGCTTGGAGCTTCTTTTGTAGCATTTTCCAGATACTTAAAAATATCCCTGTCGTTTACAGCAAGACAGGCAGAAATTCCTGCCGCATTGCAGCGGTAAACAATATCTTCTGCAGTCAGCATGTGGGTTGCAGGAATTACAGATGCACCGATTTTGTGAAGGGCAACAATAGAAATCCAGAACTCGTAGCGGCGCTGCAAAATCAGCATTACAAAGTCACCCCTCTTGATTCCCTTTTTCAAAAAGTAAGCGGCAGCCCTGTCAGTTCTTTCCTTAATATCCTTAAAAGTAAAGGTGATTTCTTCGCCATTATCGTTGCACCATACAAGAGCCTTGGCATCAGGAGTCTTCTTTGCAAGATAATCCACAACATCATAGCCAAAGTTAAAATTCTCAGGCACCTTTATTTTATAGTTTTCATAAAAATCTTTATAATCAGTAAATTCTGTTCTTTCTA
>JAILKG010000332.1 GCA_024693915.1 Treponema sp. | reverse complement strand
TTGATTATCTGGATACTTCTATTAGCGGTTACAAAAGCTGCCTTTACCTTGAAATTGGAACAGTTGAAGATTTTGACGCTTTGTTAAAGAAAGCCAGAAAAGGCTCTGTTACAGAAAGAATGGCAGCCTATGATGAACTTTACGGTTCGGTTGAAGAAATGGTTCAGCCTGCCATGATTGCCTTGTGGAAAGAAGCCGTAAAAGCAGATAAGAACAATGTTACCGGTTCTGTTGGAAAATTTATTATGACCAGTGCTTCTGTTGATGCCTATGAAAAAATCAGCGAGCGCAAATTTGAAGACGGAGCAAACGTTTATCAGAAGTATGCTGAAGATTCCCGCCTTTCTGCTGATGAAAAGCAGACACTTCTCTTTTATGCAGCACAGGTTCTTCTTACCAGCGGCAGTACTCAGTATGACAAAATTGCCCTTATTCTTCAGTCTGCAATTGATGCATCTCCTGAAAGCCAGTATGCAGAAACTTTGAAAAGCTATCTTTCTGAGATGGCTGATGACAAAAGTGCTGAAGATAAAGCTCGCGAAAACGAAAAATAATCTTTAGCTAGAAAGTGAACAGATTATATCTGGCAGGATTACTTTCTCTTTCAGTAATCCTGCTTCTTTTATCCACACTTTTCTCTATTTCTGAAAGCTCCTTTCTGGGCATTAATAAGCTTCGTTTAAGGATTTTAAAAAACAAGAAGGACAAGCGGGCTGTGAGGGCAGGAAAGCTTCTTGAAAAAAAAGAGCTGCTGATAAACACCCTTCTTGTGGCAAATGATTTAGTAAACATACTTCTTTCTTCTATTATAACGGCACTTGCAATCCGTTTTTTTGGGGAAAAGGGAGTGGGACTTGCTACTTTTGTTGTAACAGTTTTTCTTTTAATTTTTGGTGAAATTACACCAAAAACTCTTTCTACCAGAAATCCAGACGCCATTGCATACAGGCTTTCTCTCTTTGTTTCAATTCTTGTAAAACTTCTTCGACCTATTGTATTTATTTTTACTTCTGTGAGCAGAATTGCCCTTAGAATTAAAGGAATCAAAGTAGAAAAAAATAAGGAATCCTACACACAGGAGGATATCCGTTCTTTTATAGATGCGGGTGCTGAAACCGGAATTCTGGAAAAAGGTGAAGACACCATGATGACTCGTGTTTTTAAGTTTTCTGACCTTGAAGCCCAGAGCATAATGATTCCACGAACAGCCATCATTGCTTTAAAGGATACTTCCACCTATGGCCAGGTTCTTGAAATTGCCCAGAGAACCCGCTTTTCTTATTTTCCTGTTTACGGGGAAAATATTGACGATATCAAGGGAATTTTATATCTGAAAGACCTGCTTAAATATTCAGTAGATAATTTTAATATTCAGGCTGTAATGAGGCCTCCTCTTTTTATTCCGGGAACAAAAAAGATTTCTTCTGTTCACCATGTTTTTAGGGAACGGAACGAGTCCATGGCAATAGTTATAGATGAGTATTCGGGAACAGACGGGGTAATAACAAAGGAAGATATTGTAAGGCAGATTTTTGGAAAAAGGCCTAGCTCGACTCCATGGAGAAATCAGGCAAGCCTTTCTGAAATTGAAAATAAAACTTCTTTTACCCTGGACGGAACAACCCTTTTGAAGGATTTAAAGGAACTTCTGGGAGTAGAGCTTGTTTCCGATATAAACGAAACTTTAGGGGGCTGGATAACTGAAAGGCTGGGACGCCTTGCAATGCCCTACGACAGCGTTACCTTTCAGAATATTGTTTTTACTGTGGAAGATATAAATAAGAGAAGAATTAAAACAGTTCGTGTTGAAAGAAGGGCTCAAATTGCTACGGAGGAAGCAAGAGGAGACTTGTAGCTTATGAATCGCCTTAAAACTTATGTAATTCTTCTTGTTCTCATTCTGATTGTTCGCCTTGTGGCTTTTTTTGCAGCTTCTGAAACAGCTTTTCTTTCTGTTTCAAAGATAAAAATGAGAAGTCTGGTGGCAGAAAAGAAAAAAAATGCAAATATTGCTGCAAAACTCAAAAAAAATATAGATGAACTCCTTTCTGTAATTCTTATCGGAACCAATCTGATGAATACCCTTGCCAGTGCTCTTGCAACTGCTCTGGCTATTGAACTTTCTGGGGCAGGAGGAGTTGGAATTGCCACTGCCCTGATTACTTTTTTTGTGACAACTTTTGGTCAGATTGTTCCTAAAACAAGTGCATCAATCAGGTCAGAAAAGATTATGCTGAAATCGGCCCTTCCTCTTTTTATTCTGGAAAAAGTTTTTTACCCTGTTGTCTGGATTTTTTCCCTGGTTTCAAAGGGAACGGCAAAGATAGCGGGAAAAATCTGGAAGACAGACGAATCCCTGGTTACGGAAGAGGAACTTGCCGAACTTTTTGAAATGGGAGAAAAAGAAGGTACTCTGGAAAAAGATGAAAGTGTCATGCTCAATAAGATTTTTAAGTTCAATGATCTTGATGTTCACGATATTATGAAGCACCGGTCATTTGTTCAGTCTGTTTATCTTGGAGCCACAAAAGAGGATGTAATCAAAAAGTTTAATGAGACAGGCTTAAAACTCATTGCTGTGTATGAAAAAAATCCGGAAAATATTGTTGGCGTGATTCACTACAAGGCAGTTCTTTTAAGCCAGAAGGATATTTCTGAAGGAGTTGGTTACGCTGCGGCTGTCATGAACGGAGTTATGTTCGTGCCAGAAACTTTTACCGCAATGGAACTTTTGAGTCTTTTTAAGAAAAACCGAACGGAATTTGCCGTTGCTCTTGATGAACAGGGAAGTCTTAGTGGTGTTGTAACCATGGACGACATAATGAGGGTGGTTTTTGGCCGCATAACGGAAGAAAAAAATGAGAATGTTTCTCCGGAATCCAGAATTAAATTGATTGGGGCAGGGGAGTTTATAGTCCCAGGGGAACTTTTGCTGGACGATATAAATGAGTTTTTTAAGCTTGGACTGGAATCAGATTATTTTATGACGCTGGGCGGCTGGCTGATGGAGCAGTTTGGTTACCTTCCGTCCAGCGGAGAAATGTTTAAATACAAAAATATGCTTTTTATTGTGGAAGACCAGAGTCAGCGTCGAATATTATCAGTCAGAATGAGGTACGTGAAAGAGGCTGTTCTGATAAACTAAAGACAATAGGGGTATTTGCAGTTGATAATAAATAAAGCCGGCTTTTATATTATGTAGCCTGTACTGGCTCCTCTTTGCCCTTTTATTACCTGCCTTTGTCTTCCCTGGCCCTTGTCTTATCTGGTACGGTGCTTTTCCCCTCTTTTGATTTTTGATATAATTTCCTTATGAAGAAAATTCCTGATTACACTGTAGTTTATTCAGATGATGATATTGTTGTACTGAACAAAAAAAGCGGGCTTTTGATAGCACAGGATCGTTATGACGCAGAAGCGCCAAGACTGGATCTTGAAGCGTCAAAAGAGTTTGGAAAGCTTTTTGCCGTTCACAGAATTGATAAAGATACTTCCGGTATAATTATTTATGCCAGAAACAGCGAAGCTCACAAAAATATTTCCGGCCAGTTTGAAAAGAGAACTGTAGAAAAGACTTATCACTGTGTAGTTCGGGGGAGACCTAACTGGGAGACTCTTTCTGTTTCTCTTCCTCTCTTGCCGGATGGAGATGCAAGACACCGCACTGTGGTAAACAAAAAAATCGGAAAAGAATCTCATACCGATTTTAGGGTGCTGGGGTCATCTTCCCTCTTTTCCTGGATTGAAGCAAAACCAAAAACTGGACGAACCCATCAGATCAGGGTTCATCTTGCAGAAAGCGGCTTTCCTATTGTCTGCGACCCCCTTTACAGCGGAAATTTAAAACCTGTATATTTAAGCGACATAAAGCATTCCTGGCGTGGAAATGAGGATGAAGAAAGACCGCTATTAAGGAGACTGGGTCTTCACGCATACCGAATTTCTTTTGATCATCCGGTTAGCGGTGAAAGGCTGACTTTTACTGCTCCTTTTCAGAAGGATATGGATGCATTAAGAAAGCAGATGGAAAAGCTTTTTCACTTTAGTATTGAAGAAAATTAGCTTACTTTTATCCCTGTCTAAGGGAAGCAGGTCACTATTAGCGATGTTTGCAACGCAAACTCGGTTACTTTGCTATCAAACACAGGCCGCCAGCGGCCTATCACAGGAGAAAAAAATGGCGAATACTATACCTTTACGAAAAGATGTTAAAGAAAGTGATAAATGGAATCTTTCTGCTCTTTTTAAGAGCAGGGAAGGATGGGAAGAGGAACTAAAAAATATCAGTCCTCTTGCAGATAAAGTTGCCGCTTTTAAGGGAAAAATGGCTTCTTCAAAGGAAGCTTTGCTTGAAGCCCTTAAGGCTTATCAGGCCTTCCTTTTGAAACTTGAAACTGTATATCACTATGCGTCCCTTCTTCATTCTTCAGATGAGGGAGACCAGAAGGCTGCCGATATGTATGGCAGAGTTCACATGGCTTATACCGAGGGTATGGAAAAAATCAGTTTTCTGGAACCTGAACTCCAGTCAATTGCTGATGAAAAAATAAGGGAATGGATTGAAAGTCCTGAATTTACGGATTACAAAGTTTATATTTCTAAGCTTCTCTACAAAAAAAAGTATATCCTTTCAGAAAAAGAAGAAAGAATTTTATCTCTTCAATCTTCAGTAAGCTCTGTAACTGATACTGTATTCAGCCAGCTTACAAATGTTGATATGAACAAAACTTTTGGGGAAATTGAGGTGGATGGAAAAAAACTTCCTCTTACCCAGACAACTTTTACTACCGTCCTTAAAAATCCTAACAGAAAGGTAAGGGAAGAAGCCTATAAAAAATTTTATAAGAAGTTTGAAGAAAACCAGAATACAATAAGTGCCCTTTATGCAGGTAATGTAAATCAGGATGTATTTATAAGCCGGGCAAGAGGTTACGAGTCCTGTCTTCACATGGCTCTTTATTCAGACAAGGTTCCGGTGAGCGTTTATACAAACCTGATTGAATGCGTACACAAAAATCTTCCAAAACTTCACGAGTTTTACAGCCTGAAGAAAAAGGTTTTAGGGCTTGAAGAGTTGCGCCACTATGACGTATATCTTCCTCTGGCTCCTTCGGTCCAGGTGCGCACCACTTATGACCAGGCTGTAGAGATTTGCCGCAATGCTCTTGCTCCTCTTGGAAAGGAATACACAGACCGCCTTTGTGACGGCTTAAAAAATGGCTGGGTTGACCGCTATGAAAACCAGGGAAAGAGAAGCGGTGCTTTCTCAAGTGGTGCATATGTGGGAGATCCTTATATTCTTTTGAATTACGATGAAAACGATATCCGGGATGTGTTTACAATGGCCCATGAAGGCGGACACAGCATGCATTCCTGGTATTCTGTTCACAATAATCCCTTTATGAGTTACGATTACACCATTTTTGAAGCGGAAGTTGCTTCTACTTTCAATGAAGAACTCGTATTTGAATATCTCTTGCGAACTTCAGATTCTCCGGATATGAAAAAGTTCCTCCTTTCAATGAGGGCAGATGATATTCTTGCAACTCTCCACAGACAGACAATGTTTGCTGAATTTGAATTGAAATGCCATAAAGCGGTTGAAGAAGGACAGCCTCTTACTCCGGAATATATCAGAAAGGTTTACAGAGAACTTCTGGAACTTTATTTTGGACCTGAAATGCATTTTGAAGATGTAAGCGACCTAGAGGGGCTGCGCATTCCTCATTTTTACAGTGCCTTTTATGTTTATAAATATGCAACAGGAATTTCTGCAAGTCTGGCTCTGGCTAAAAGGGTTACTAATGGTTCTGACAAGGAAAGAGAAGATTACTTTAAGTTTTTGAAGTCCGGCGGTTCCAGATATCCTATTGAAAGTCTTTCAATTGCAGGTGTAGATATGTCTCAGACAAAGCCTGTACAGGATGCTCTGGATGAATTTGCCCGCATTGTGGATCAGCTTAAAAAACTGTCAGCTTAAAAAACTTGCTTAATTTGAATTCATAACTCATAATTATAGTTATGAGTTTTATAGAGAATAGAATAGGATCAATTAGAGCCTTCAGAAAATCTCTCAGGGAAATTTCTGAAGAGCTTTTAATTCATAATCTTCAGGTGCTTAAGGCTCTCTGTTTTATACAGATGTTTGTAGTCCTTATGCTCCTGCTTTATTCCCGCATATTTGGAGTCTATTCTTCTTCTCTGTTTATTTGTATTCACGGGATTTCTTTTTTTGTGCCCCTCATTGTTCTTCTGATTGTTAATCAACTGGGCACAAAAAAGCCTCGTCTGTTGACTTTCTTTCTCTATTTTTCCATGGTCTTTACCTTGACTCTTGCAGTTTATACAGATGCTTATCTTAAGAGGGAAAGTTACGGCCTGGTTTATTGTCTGGCACTTTTTATTCTTCTTTTGCTTTATATCGACTTTCCGGAAAGAGGTTTTATTATTACCCTTATAAGTCTTATAGCCTTCTGTATAATTTCCAGGCATTTTAAGACTGAGGAATATTCTAACAAGGATATTTTTTATTCCATTTCAATTTTTATCTGCGGAAATGCGGTAAATAAATACATTATGCGTTTTAGGGTAAGGGAATTGCGTCTCATAAATCTGATTGACGGAGAACAGAACAAGGACCCAATTCTTGATGTTCTGACTTCCCTTACTTTTGAAAGACTTGTTCGAAAAAATCTTATTATTGGAAAAATCGGTTGTATGCTTTTTCTGGATCTGGATGATTTTGATATTCTGGATAAAGATGAAAAACTGCCTTCCGGAGAGGAAATTCTTGAAGAAGTGGTAAACTGTATTCATTTTGGCTTCAGATATCCTGATTTTGTTGGAAGGTATGGACCTGACCAGTTTTTGATTTATATGCCTGGAGCTAATACTCATTTTACAAGTGCTAGAAGGGCTTTTTCTTTTAATGAAAAAGTTCAGGAAAGATTTCAGAAGTATTCTTCTTTTCCGGTAACCCTGAGCATTGGAATTACTGAACCGGAAAGATGCGGTGACAGTTATGAAAAACTTGTGGAAAGGGCAGAAAAAGCAATGCATGAAGCCAAGAGCCGGGGAAAGAGTTGCATTGTCTGTACAGACTCCAAAGGAAGGGCCTTTGATTAAGGTTTGTAATTTTTTTTAGAATCCGGCTTTTTTTAGATTTTTGATTAATTTTTTTTCATTTCCCCGGTTATTGATTTTTATCAGGGGGATGTCGAATTTCTGGTATTCTTTTAAAAGTTTTTTTTGACTTTTAAAGCGGTCTAATAGTTTTTTTAGGGGGATTTTATCTCTTTTTTTTGCCCTGAACAGGCGTACTATCAGGGGAGCGGTAACAAAAACTATTTTTGAGCACATTTTTAGAAGTTCCGGAGTTTTGTAAAGGACTGTTGCGTTCAAAATAATGTTTTTGCCTTCATTTTCCCGGATAAAATCTTTAGTCATTTGAATTATTCTTGGATAGACCAGATCTTCCTGCCTTTTTAAGAGCTGGGGTCGGGGAAAAATCAGGCTTCCTAAAGCTCTTCTGTCAATTTTATTCTCTTTGTTTAAAAGCTGAATTCCGGCAATTTCTGCTTCTTCTTTGAAGGCCTGAAAAATTTCCTGACTAAGGCTGTCCACTGCCTTGTGCACAAGAAGGTCTGCATCCAGGGAGACAAAGCCTGATTTTTCAAGAATTGAGGAAAGGTAGTTTTTCCCGGCAGCCATTTTACCTGTCAGACAGATTATATGAGGACTGGATTTTTTTTCTTCATTTACAGATTTTGTGTTCATGTTTCTGCTTTTTTTTATTTTTAGTGGAAAAGCCCCCAGCTCTTTCCAAATTCAAGGCTGACTTTTAGAGGAACAGAAAGTTTTACCGCACTTTCCATCTGATTTTTTATGATAGAAATTGTGTTTTCCAGGATTTCTTTATCTTCCGGACATTCCACAATCAGTTCGTCGTGAACCTGAAGTAGAATTTTTGCTCCCTGATTTGCTTTAACAAGGGCATCTTCTACCTTTATCATGGCGGTTTTTACAATATCAGCTGCGCTTCCCTGAACTGGAGTGTTTATGGCAATTCTTTCTGCAGCTGCTTTTTCAACTTTGTTACGGCTGTTGATTGAAGGAATAAAGCGTTTTCTTCCAAAAATTGTCTGAACGTATCCATTTTCTTCAGCCTTGCAAATTGTTTCAGTTTTAAACTGAGTGATTTTTGAGTAGAGCCTGTCGTAATTTTCGATAAAGAGAGCTGCTTCTCGTCTTGGAATTCCCAGGTCGTTTGCCAGACGGAAGGCACTCATCCCGTAAATTACTCCAAAGTTGATCGTTTTTGCGGTACGTCTCATCTCTGGGCTCACTTCTTCCGGGCTGACTCCGTAAATGAGGGCTGCGGTTGCCTTGTGAACATCTGTTCCATTGATAAAGGCTTCCATCATTTTTTCGTCCTGACTCAAATGGGCAAGAACAACTAGTTCAATCTGGGAGTAGTCTGCAGAAATCAAAAATTTTCCTTCTGGAGCTGTGAAAGCGCTTCGGATTTTTCTGCCGGCTTCGCTTCTTACAGGAATATTCTGTAGGTTTGGTTCCCTGCAGGAAAGACGGCCGGTTGCTGTTCCTGTCTGTACAAAATCTGTGTGGATGCGCTGGTTTTTGTCGCACATTTTTGGCAGAGTTTCAACATAGGTGGATTTTAGTTTGGCGCTTTCACGGAATTCAAGAATCATTTTTGGAACAGAATCGTATGCGGAAAGTTCTTCAAGTACATCTGTGTCTGTGGAATAGCCGGTTTTGGTCTTTTTACCAGGTTTAAGCCCTCTTTCTTCAAATAGAACTGTCTGAAGCTGCTTTGGGCTTGCTATATTGAATTCATGGCCTACTTCCTGGTAGATTGCTTTTTCTGCCTGGGAAATATTCTGTGAAAGTTCCTTTTCATAATTTTCCAGGGCAAGCCTGTCCAGGTGGATTCCAGTAATTTCCATTTTTGAAAGAATTGGAAGAATTTTCATTTCTAGACTTGTGAACAAGTCGTAAAGTCCCTGTTTTTTCAGCTTTTCTTCCAGAAGCAGGTAGAGTTGCCAGGTAAAGTCTGCATCTTCTGCGGCGTATTTATAGGCTTTTTCAATTTCAATGTCTGCGAAGGTCTGACCTTTTTCAACAATATCAGAAAATTCGGTTCCCTTGAGGAAGAGGAGAGTTTCTGCCAGATACTCAAGGCTGAAAGAATTTTTTCCCATTCTTTCCGGATTTAAAAGCCAGGCGGCAATCATTGTGTCAAAAATTTTGCAGTCTGGCTTTCCATGCTGGCCACCATTGGCGTTTTCAAAAGAAAGACCTGCCTTGTAGAGAACCTTGAGGTCAAACTTTCCGTTGTGCATAATCAGGGTCATTTCCGGATTTGAGAAAAGTCTGGAAAGCTCTTTGATGGCTGCATTTTTGTCGATAAAATCCATGCTTTCAAACATATTTGTGGAATAAAGGGGAACATAAATTCCTTTTCCCTTCTGGTTTGAAAGACTGAAGCCAACAATTTGAGAGTTTAATGGGTCAAGTCCTGTGGTTTCTGTGTCAAAAGCAACTTTTTTAGCCTCCAGGGCTGAATCCACGTAGCTTTTTAATTCTTCCAGTTTTGTAACAGCCTTGTATTCACCTGAGTTCTCAATAAGAGGTCTGCTTTCTTCAATTGTTTCTTCTACGCTTCCCTGCTCTCTGCCAGAAGATAAATTTTCTTTTTCTAAAGAAATATTTTTAGAAGGAGTTTCAGCAGCTTCAAAATTATCTTTTTTTTCTTTTTCAGAGGTACTTTGGCCTGCTGTTTTTCCCTGATTTTGTCCCCCGGTTAGAATAGATGAGTCTGCCTGGCCTGCATTTACGGCGCTTTCTGCAAAACTTTTTGCTACCTGAAAAGCCTGATAATATTTTAAAAGCTCTGCTGCTTTGGCAAAATCAAAATTTGCAGGGGCTGAGAGGGCGTCGTCTATATCCTGACAGGGAACGCTATTGTTTAGGAGGACCAGCTTTCGTGAAAAATACGCGCTTTCTTTGCCTTCTGCAAGCTTATTCTGCATGGCTCCTTTTATTTCATCGATGTGACTGTAAATTCCGTCCAGATCTTTGTAATCGTTCAGGAGTTTGGCGGCAGTTTTTGTTCCCACTCCCTTTACTCCAGGGATGTTATCGGCGCTATCTCCGTAGAGGGAAAGCAGGTCTAAAAGCTGTTCAGGTTCAACTCCCCATTCAGCTTTTACGCCGTTTGCATCAGTGATTTTCCAGCCGCCGCCGTTTTCCGGCTTTAGGATTTTTGTATTTTCTGTAACAAGCTGCATTAAGTCCTTGTCGCCGCTTAAAATTCTGCACTGGCGGCCGCTTTCTTCGCATTTTTTTGCAACTGTGGCAATAATGTCGTCTGCCTCGTAGCCGTCGCACTGGAGAACAGGTATGCCCATGGCTTTTAAAATTTCTTCTATCCAAGGAATCTGAGCGTGCAGATCTTCCGGAGTTTTGTTTCTGGTTGCCTTGTATTCAGGATAAAAGTCATGGCGGAAGGTTTTTGTTTTAGAATCCATTGCCGCGATTAAAAATGAAGGTTTGTAGTGTTCTATAACGTAATGAAGGTTTCTGAAAAAGCCGAAGAGGGCGCTGATGTTTTCTCCCTTTGCATTTGTTAAAGGTCTGGAAATAAAGGCAAAATAACAGCGGAAAATAAGTCCGTAGGAATCGATTATGTAAACTGTCTGGTCTGTATTCTGGTTAAAAAGACTATTCTGATTTTCACTCATACCTTGATTTTAGCATTTTTTAAGTCTTTTTGGCAAACCTTTCAGGCAAAGACATTTTTTAAGCCCGGACCATGCATTATAAATAATTTATTAGCCTTAATTTCGAGTTTTATAATTTCAATTCAAAAATTGGCTCTCGGCGTGAACGCGCCAGCAAAAAACGGCAGACCGCTTCGCGGTGGCTGAGCCTTTTTCGTGTCGCAACATGAGCCTACGCCAATTTTTATTTTACAGTTAGATAGCTCGACATTGAGGTTATTAAAACAATTATTCCCGGAACATTTCTTCTATTTCTTTTTTATATATTTCCCTTATTTTCCAGCGGACTAAATCCTGTTTTGCGGAAAGTTCTTTTCCAACTTCAAAAGGTTTTTCAAGCAGACTTAAGTATGCAATCTTTTCATAGGGCTTAAAACCGTTTTTAGTGGTAATAAGGCGTTCAATTTCAGAAAAATAGAGGCTGCGGATTTTTTCTGATGAATGTATGGCGGAAAAATCCTTTAGGGGAATGGCAGTCCTGTCTTCTGGAAAGTTTTCTTTTGTGTAGTTCATTAATGCGTCCCTGTTAGGAATAATAAGGACTCCTAAAGAATTTTTGTCCTGTCCAAGAACCACGGCCTGGGCTATATAAGGAGATTCTGCCAGCTTGCACTCAATAGGGAAGGGTTCGACATTTTCTCCTGAGCGAAGAACTATAGTATCTTTGCTGCGGCCCTTGACGATTATCTGACCTTTTATGGTTTTTACCACAATATCGCCGGTGTTAAACCAGCCATCTGTAATGTATTTTTCTGTAAGTTCGGGCTGCTTGTAGTAGCCCTTCATTACGTTTTCTCCTTTGATAAAAAGGAGTCCTTTTTCTCCCGGCTGGCATTCCCTTAATTCATTAAAAGCCAGTCCTTTATTTACATCTGAAAGATTTAAAACCTTTCCCTGGCAGTAAGAATCCATTATTCGTCCGATTGTGCCTGGAACGATGTTTTTTATTTCTCTCATGCAGCAGATAGGGGCTGTTTCCGTAAGTCCATAACCTTCCAGAAGCCTAATACCGATTGAATTGTAAAAATGGTCTGTTTTAAGGGCCAGTCCTCCACCTCCGGACATTCCTGCTTTAAAATGTCCGCCAAAAAAAATGCGGATTTTCTTAAAAAAGAGCTTTTCTCCAAGGAACTTGAATGGCAGAAGGAGCCCCAGAGGTATGTAGAGAAGCCAGATGAAAGCCTTTTTTATAAATAAAGTTTTTTTGAATCTGAGAGTGCGTCTAAGAAGGAGATTGTTGATTAAATAGAAACCCTTGCTGCCTTTAACGGTGAGAGAGTAAAGAAAAGACAGGCTTTTTTTTCCATTGACCATTTTTTTCTGCATCTGCCGGGCAAGTCCGTCCCAGACTCTTGGTACGCAGGCCATGAACTGAGGGGAAATTTTCTGAAGGTCATCAATAATCATGCTTAAAATCGGTTTGGAATAGCAGATTGCGCAGCCGGCAGAAAGAAGGTAGTATTCGATTTCTCTTTCGTATACATGCCAGACAGGAAGAACGCTTAAAGCTTTGTCTCCTGCTTTTAATCTTAATCTTAAGCCCACTTCTCTTGTCTGACAGATAAAGTTTTTGTGAGTCAGTTCTACGCCCTTTGGAGTTCCCGTTGTTCCGGAAGTAAAAATTATTGTTGCTGTATCATTTTCATTTCCATCGTTAAGCAGGGATTCTACAAAGCCAGCCCTTTCGCTTCTGAAAAGTTTTCCCTTTTCTATTATTTCATCAAAGGTAAAAAGTTTTATTCCTTTTTGACTGAAAACCTGACTTTCAGCTTTTGAATTGTCCAGCATGATAATTTTTTTTAATTCTGGAAGTTCCTGGATGCATTCTTCGATTTTTTTGAAGGCGGTGGAGTTTTCCAGAACGGCGCATTTACAGCCCGCAAAGGAAAGAATATATGAAAGGTCTTTTACAGTAGCTTCGCTTCCCCGGGGAATATCCGCAGAGCCTGTAGTCATTATTCCTATGCTGGCGCAAAGCCATTCTTTTCTGTTGTCACTGATCAGGGCAATGTTTTCTTTGGGCTGGCTGCCTGTTTCTAAAAGTCCTGCCGCAAAATAGAGGGAGTTCTGAAAAAGTTCCATGTAGGTAAGGGGAAGAAAAGTTCGACTCTGGCTTTTATAAAACTGAGCAGGAGCATTTGGACCTTCTTTTGCCTTTTCAAAAAGGAGCTGCGGAATAGTTGAATACATAAAACCCTCGTTTTTTACATAATGACATTTAGTGTAAAAATGTCAACATTATCTGAGTTTATATTGTTTTTAAAAGATATTCAAGGAGGGTAAAAAAAATTGAAATGAGGAAAGCGTGCCAGCTCCAAAAAAGTGCCAGGGTCCGCCTGCCGGGGACGAAAAAACTGCTAAGGGCTGCCTGCGCGGTCAAAAAGACTGCTAAAGTTCGCCTGCGCGGTCAAAAAAACTGCAAAAAAAGTCTAAAGATCTGCCTGTCGGGGCGAAAAAAAACTGCAAAAAAAGTGCAAATAATTTTCTGTTGAATTTCAAAAAGCGTGTTATATTTAATTGAAAAATAACGCTTCTTTTAGTATATTAAAATTGATTAAATTTGCGTTTAATTGAAAGAATTTTTAATTGCGTCTTAATTTAGTCAGCCTTTTACAAAGAAGTGAAATCTTTAGTTATGGTGGAACAATTATGAAAAACATCTATTCATCTCCTGTTTGTGAAGAATCAGAAGAAAAAAAAGCTCCTGAAATGCAGGATTCCCTTTCAGAAAAATTTTTAAAAACCAGACAGATACTGCTTTCTGGGGAAGTTAATAAGGAACTTGCAGATAAAATAGTTAAGCAGCTTCTCCTTCTTGAGGCAGACGATGCAGAAAAGCCTGTTTACATGTTCATCGATTCTCCTGGAGGAGACGTTGATGCAGGCTTTGCAATTTTTGATATGATTCGTTTTGTAAGCTGCCCTGTAATTCTTGTAGGTATGGGTCTTATTGCAAGTGCAGCCGCTCTTATTCTTCTTGCTGTAGAAAAGGAGAACCGTCTTGCCCTGCCTAACAGCCGCTATCTTATTCATCAGCCTATGAGCGGAATGAGGGGCGTTGCAACTGACATTGAAATTCACGCCAAAGAAATGGCAAAAACAAAAGCTTCAATCAATAAGATTATTTCTGAAGCAACTGGTCAGGACTATTCAAAAGTTGAAAAAGATACAGACAGAGACTACTGGCTTTCTGCAGAAGAGGCTATTTCCTATGGTCTTGTAAGCAGAATCGTTTCAAAACGATCTGAACTGGTAAAATAAAATGAATTTTTTGCTGACAGATGTGCTTCTGGAAGCGATTATTCAGGCACTGGAAAATCAGGAAGAAAAATTTCTTGTAGATGCAGAAAAAGCAACTCTTGTTTCTGCCTGCGGAAAAGTTGCTGATGAAGAACTTTTTTATTCTCTTCCTTCCTGGACCAGTGCTTCGGGCTTTGAGCTTAGGGAGAACTTTGTTCGTTTTCTTCATAATCCTCTTGCCAGGGAATCGCTTATGGATGTGCTTCATTCAGGAAGGGGGGTGTTCAGAAATTTTAAAAATGAATTAAAAAACTATCCGGTTATCGAGCGCAGATGGAATCTTTATAAGAATAAAAAAATGCGCCTTTTTGTGGATGACTGGTACAATTCACTCTGCGAAGTCTGGGGTCTTGAAAAGCTTGATATAGAACCGGAAGATAACGATTATGTTCTTCTGGATGATTTTGCTTTTTTGCCTTATAAGAAAGAGGATTCCAGTTTTATTTCGTCAGTTTTAGACAGTGCGGATGATTATGAAAAAGACTGGCCGTATGAGATTGACGTTGCCGTTAGAGATTTATGGAAAAAGTGGTTTTTATCTTTTGCCAGCGATTCTCAGGACGGATTTGTTTCTTATACTTTATCAAATGAGTTTGCCGGTTTTATAACACTTTCGCCTGTATCGGAAAGAACGCAGGATATCGTGGTGATTACAGGGTTCTACGTTCAAGAAAAATTCAGAGGACTGGGAATTGGTACAGAATTATTAGGTAAGTGCCTTTCTTATTTGAAGTCCCGGAATAAAAAATGGGTTTTGCTTACATATACAGTAATTCCTGATTCTTTGGAGTCATTGTTATTACGTTCAGGCTTCCAAAAGACAGGTTCCGTTTTTTCGGCAAAAATCCAGTAAGATTAATTAAAAGAGGGTATGCTTTTGCATTTTGCCCTACATTTTCAGGAGAATTTTTTATGTACAACAGAAATTCAGACATCGACATGGATCAGGTAGCATCTTTTCTTGAGGATGCAGTTTACAAAGTAAAAAATCAGGAAAATCCTGAGATTCTTGATGACGTTAAAAAAGTATTCAAGAAAAACGTTCCATTCTCATTAAGAATGTATGTAGCAGCCTATCTTGTAAAAGAGGCTCAGAAACATTTTAGAGGTGGATACCGCTCACAGAGAAGAAATTTTCAGGAAACTAAGGGTCGTTTTCAGAATGAAAGACCAGCTGCCCGCGAAAGAAAGAATTTTAATGAAGGCGCAGAAGAAAGAACACCTCGCCCACGCGTACAGATTGACCCTGAAGTTTCCGCAACAATATTTATCAGCATTGGTCGAAACCGCCGTGTTTTCCCAAGAGATCTTGTAGGTCTTTTGATCAGTGTTGGAGGTCTTGAAAGAGACAGAATCGGCGATATCAGAGTTCTTGCAAATTATTCTTTTGTACAGCTTTTTGCAGAAGACGCAGAAAAGGCAATTGCAGCTCTTGACGGTTACGATTACAGAGGAAGAAAGCTTGCTGTAAGCTATTCAAAACAGAAGGCTGAAGATGAAGCAGATTCTGAAGATTTGAATGAAAATGCAGAAAGTCAGGTAAATGATGAAATGGACGCTCAGTCAGCAGAAGATGAAGCCGCTTACCGCGCTGCAGAAAAAGCTGCTGCAAACAACGAGCCTTTTCAGACTCCACACAATTTGACTTCTAACTAATTTTTTTTTTAGGAAGGGCCGGTTTTCTTTTACAGTATTTCCGGACATAAGTCTTAAAAATCTTTAACCGCCGCTTTCTTAATGAAGAAGGCGGCTTTTTTATGTAATTTCTACTGACCTATGGGATCTGGGGCTAAAAATGGATAAAATAAAAGGAATTCAGACGGGGATTTTCAGGGTAAATACATGGATTTGCCCTCTATATAAAAATGTAGTAATGATAATTGATCCGGATTGCAGTCTCTATACAGGGGATCAGGACTCCTTTATTTCTTTTTTAAAACAGGAGTCACTTCTTCCTCTCTGTATAGTTCTTACCCACGGTCATTTTGATCACATTGCCGGCATCAAAGGACTAAAAGAAGCCTTCCCTTTTACAAAAATTCTTATTCACAAATCTGATGAAAAAATGATTGGTCCTGAAATTCTTTCCATGCAGGATGATTTTAGCATGGATTACGATATTTTTGATTTTATTAAAAAAGCTCTTACAGATCTTCCCGGGGCAGACGGCTATCTTGAAGATGGCAAAAGCCTTGATCAGCTTCCATTTTTTGATGATTTAAAAGAAAATCAGGATTTTTTGAAGGCTTTCTCTAATTCTGAGGATAATAAAGATTTAGAAGCTCTTAAGGCTTCTCTTTCCCTATGGAAAATTTTATGGACGCCAGGTCATACGGAAGGTTCTGTATGTCTCTACAATGAAAAGGATGGATTTCTTTTTTCCGGAGACACTGTTTTTTATCATTCCTATGGCCGTACAGATTTAAAGGGTGGAAACCAGGCAAAAATGATGAAGAGCCTTTCTTTTTTACAGAAAACGATAAGGGAAGATGCGCTGGTTTTTCCGGGGCATGATTATTCTTCCTTTCCTTTTGGTGAAAATTATTTATAAATTCCTGGATTTTTACTACATAGCCTTAATTTCGAGTTTTATAATTTCAATTCAAAAATTGGCTCTCGGCGTGAACGCGCCAGCAAAAAACGGCAGACCG
>JAILKG010000331.1 GCA_024693915.1 Treponema sp. | reverse complement strand
CTGCCGGCTTGAATTACTGCTGATTTCTTCAGAAAAAGATGGAAGCAGGCTTTTTACCAAATAAAAGGAAATGAAGAGAAGTTTAGCACTTTTATTTAAGGGGAGTCTCGTTTTTCTCATTTTGAGTTTTTGGGAAGGCAGTTGCAAAAAAAACTGGCTTACCTTGCATGCTTGTTTGTGTTGCAGGCCCACCCTGGCCAACCGCCTTGGCCAATTTTTGACTTATAATTATAGAACTTGAAACTAAAGCTATTTAACCATTCAGCTTCATGCCGTTAAAAGTGGCGTAGGCAACTTTTGTTCCCAGTTCGTCGGTGATGCTGATGGAATAAAGGCAGGTGCTTCTGCCGTCTTTTATCAGGGAGGATGTTGCAATCAGTTTTTTGCCCTTTGCCATGCCCAGAAAATTAATCTGGCTGGAAGTGGAAACTGTCTGAACCTGTCTGAAATTTGAAGAAACGGCAAAAGTGTAGTCTGCCAGTGTAAAAATTGCTCCTCCCATAACTCCCTTGTAGGCGTTCTGATGGGCTTCTGTAATTTCAAAGGAACATTTTGCGTAATGCTGGTCTACTTCTTCTATTATAATGCCTGTTGTTCGGGTTGCATATAAATCCCCGGAAAAAAACTTTCTTGCTTCTTCTAAATCTTCTGAATTGTACATTTTAACCTCCGTCTGGGCGGATATCATGCAGGAAAAGCTGGCTGATAACCAGCGCTTATTGTAGTGCAGAAGAGCCGGGGTCGGCAATAGCAATCTTTGCCCCGGCGAAAATATCCAAAAAATCACGTGCGTTTTCCTGATTTTTTTTTATGGCGCTGCCTTCCGTATTTCGAAGTCTTTCTCTAATTTTTTTGCTCGTGTACTTTTTTCCTGCTTTCTGATAAAATATCTTCTATGAAAATGAAAAAGATTTCTCTTTGTTTTTTGGCTTTTCTTTTTGGAATTATTCTTTCTTCCTGCTCGGGTGTGATGGGTTACAGCGTGCTTTTGTGGAACGTTCCTGAGTATGGTCTTGAAGGCGGAGACATAGTTCCTGTTTATATAAAATCAAATATTTCCCACGTTTATGTAATCGGAGTGCCTGCTACTTCTGCGGACGGAAAACAGCAGAAAGTTGAAGTTCCTTTGTGGAAGCTTACTGAGCCTGAAAAAAAAGGAAAGGCGGTAAAATCTTCCCAGAGATACAAGGAATTTGCCCACACCTATGCATCCGTTGTTTTAGACGGCCTTCCAATGAGGGCGGAGCCGGTAAATACTGCAAAACAGGTTTATCGTCTGAGAAAAAACGAAAGCATTAAGGTTTTGTACAAGGGAAAGGGGCAGGCCGTTATGGCGGGAAAAAATGCCCTTCAGGGAGAGTGGCTTAGAGTTCTGACTTCTGACGGAACTGTGGGCTGGTGTTTTTCCTACAACCTTCGCCTGTATGAAATGGACAAAAACGGTCAGCGAATCGGTGCTGAAGAAATAGAAAAAGAGGATGACGGAAGCGAAGAAATTGAAACTCTCCTTACTGCTGTCTGGTATCCTGAAAGCTACAAGGGAATGATTGATTCCGGCAGAATCGATGTGGATAAAATCAATCCTTCCTACATGTTCCACCTGGATCTGGAATCTAAAAAGCTTTACTTTAACATGCCAAAGCTTTATCAGGTCTGGGATTTTACCGGCGTTACAAAGACCGGGGAAGGCCAGTATAAAATTAACGATGTTCCTATTGTACTTACAATCCGCAGAGGGGATTTTGTTGTTGTACGCTATACCGGGGAAAGCGGAAAACCTGAGGACTACAATCTGGTTACAATTCAGCAGAATATTGGTGAACTGGTTTCTGCAGAAAGGGAAAGAAGGGCTTCCGTTTATAGAAAAATTCTTTCTTTTGGACCACGCTTTAAGAGCCAGAGTTACGGAACTCTTGATTTTGCTGAGGACAATACTTTTGTCTGGAACAATAACAGGGCTCTGGTTCCGTCGGTTATCCACCAGTCGGCTAAGAACAGGGGAAGCGTAAGCGTAAAATACTTCCTTTCAAAATCTCTTTCTCAGAATTACGACGGCGTTCTTACTTTTAATTTTGATGGAATGGAAAAAGAGGTTAATTTCCTCTATAGGATAGAAGAAAAGGGTATTCGCTTTGAGGATGCAACCGGGGCAGGAATGAGAAACAACATTCTGATGGAGCGTTCCATGAGCCCAACTGTAATTTTCTTTACAAAGAATTAAAGCGAACCTGCTTTTAAGGTAAATTTGTAAGGCAAACTTTTAAGGCAAAATAGAAAAAACTTAGGAAATTATATGGCGTTTGTTCAGTTCAGTCAGGTCAGCCTTGCTTTTGGCGACCGTGATATTTTAAAAAATGTCAGCGTAAATCTTCAGACCGGAACAAAGGCGGCTCTGACCGGAGCAAACGGAGCCGGAAAATCAACTCTTATAAAAATTATGGCGGGACTGGTTCAGCCTGACTCTGGAAGCAGGGTTATGGAAAAGGGCGCCCGTCTGGCATATCTTCCACAAAGCGGGCTTACCCATGCAGGTTCAAGCCTGATTGAAGAGGCGGACAAGGCTTTTGAATACGGCTATAAAATGCAGGAAGAAATTGATGCCATTGGCGAAAAGCTTTACAAGGGTCAGGGAAATACAGACCAGCTTCTTGAAAAACAGTCAATTCTGATAACAAAACTGGAAGAATCCGGCTGGCACAGGCGAAGAGCCCTGGCAGAAAGCGTTCTTTTGGGTCTGGGCTTTTCCCGGGAAGATTTTGAGCGGGACACTAAGGAATTTTCCGGCGGATGGCAGATGAGAATTGCTCTGGCAAAAGCTTTGATGCAGAATCCGGATATTCTTCTTTTGGACGAACCTACAAACTATCTGGATATTGAGGCCAGAAGCTGGCTGGAAGAATTTCTTGGAAATTTTAAGGGTGCCTTTCTTCTGGTAAGTCACGACCGCTATTTTCTTGATGTTACCATAAACGAAGTTTACGAACTTTTTGGCGGAGATTTAAAGCGCTATAAGGGAAATTTTACCCACTATGAAGAAGTGAGGGCTCTTGAGCTTAAAACTCTGATTGCAGAATACGAAAAGCAGCAGGAAGAAATTGCAAAGCTGGAAGATTTTATCCGCCGTTTTGGAGTTCAGGCTACTAAGGCGGCTCAGGCTCAGGAAAGACAGAAGCAGCTGGATAAAATCTTAGAAAAGAAGATTGAAATTCCGGAAAGTCTTAAAAAAATCCACTTTTCTTTCCCTCCTGCGCCCCACTCCGGAAAGCTGGTTTTGCGCCTTCACGAAATTACAAAATCCTATGATGGAAAGAAAAATATTCTGGATAAACTTGACCTTACCGTGGAAAACGGGGAGCGGCTGGTGGTTGCAGGACGGAATGGAGCCGGTAAATCCACTCTTCTTCGCATTCTTTCCGGAGAGGATACTTCTTATTCTGGAGAAATGATTCCTGGTGCTGGCGTAAAAATAGGCTACTTCAGTCAGGATAATGCGGAAACTATAAAGGGAAGCGAGAGCATTCTGGACTATGTGGAAGAAAGGGCTCCTTTTGAGTTGATTCCAAAAATCCGGGATATGCTGGGTGCCTTTCTTTTTAGGGGCGACGATGTTTACAAGAGTCTGGATGTGCTTTCC
>JAILKG010000321.1 GCA_024693915.1 Treponema sp. | reverse complement strand
TTGGTAATTGGAGCAGGAGCGGCCGGGCTTTCCGGAGCTCTTTATGCTGCCCGCAGCGGACTTAAGGTTCTTGTACTGGACGGGGATTCTTCCGGCGGTCAGGCTTCTCAGATTGATGTGCTTGAAAATTATCCCGGGCTTTTTCCGCCAGTTTCCGGTGGCCTTTTTATCGAAAATCTGAAAAAGCAGGCTCTGTCCTTTGGTGCAAAAATAGTGGGGGCACAGGCAACTTCCATTTCAAAAAATCAGGATGAATTTGAGATTTCTACTTCTGCCGGGGATTTTAAAGCCCTTACAGTTTTGTTTGCAGGTGGCGCCCGGCCAAAAAAACTGGGGATTCCTGGGGAAGACGAATTTTATGCCCGGGGAGTTTCATATTGCGCTGTCTGCGACGGGCCCTTTTTTAAGGGAAAAAGGGTTTGCCTTGTTGGCGGCGGGGATTCGGCCTGCACTGAAGCGGTTTATCTTTCTTCCATTGCAAAAGAGGTTGTTCTTGTTCACAGACGGGCTTCTTTTCGCGCTCAAAGGGCAAATTCCATTAAGCTTTTGAAAAGGGATAACATCACTGTTATGCTGAACAACCGGGTAAAAGAGATTTTAGATGAAGAGGAAAGTGAGGTCTGGTCGAAGACTTCTCATAAAGGAAATGCTTCGGATGGACAGACGGACTCTTTGCTCAGGTTTGCGGACACTGCTCTGAATGGGGGAAATCTTTTTGGCCTGCAGGCAGACTCTTTGCGAGAAAGATCAAAAAGCTCTAAAAAAGGAAAACTTTCTTCCATAATTGTTCAGAATGTTCTTACCGAAAAGGAAGAGTGCCTTCCTGTGGATGCGGTTTTTATTTTTGCCGGGAGGGAGCCTGAAACTTCCATTCTTGAGGGAGCTTATGGAGTTCGCCTGGATGAAAAGGGCTATGTGATAACTGATGAGAATATGGAAACTTCTTTGCCTGGCCTTTTTTGTGCCGGAGATGTCAGGAAAAAGGCTCTTCGCCAGATTGTAACGGCCTGTTCAGATGGAGCTACAGCGGCTTTTTTTGCCGAAAAATATATTTCAGATTTAAAAATAAAAGGAATTTCTTTTTAATAAATATAAAACGAACAACAGTATGAACTACAAAATGAAAAAACTTTTTTTGACTATTGCCTTATTTTTTTCTTTCTGTCTGACTTTTTCTTCCCTGTCTGCTGAAAGCTCTTTTTCAGCTTCCGGAAATTTTTCTGTGGAGAGCTCAGACTCTATTTTATCCGGCCCTGTTTTGACTGACCCGAACCTGGATTTTTATTCCGACTATCCTTCAGATATTCTTGCCCGCACTCTTGTTTCCCGCATGACGGATGCAGAAAAGCTTTCCCAG
The DNA here is from genome assembly GCA_024693915.1 of Treponema sp. Lineage (GTDB taxonomy): Bacteria > Spirochaetota > Spirochaetia > Treponematales > Treponemataceae > Treponema_D. Next base: position 21,422 of record JAILKG010000321.1, on the reverse strand, counting down.
ATTCTGATGTTCGGCTGGGCCGGTCTTGAACCCCCGGAACTTCTTTTTCAGTGGGTTGGAGACGTAGGTCTGGGTAGCGTTAAGGTTTTTGGCTGGAACACGGAAGATATTAAGCTGGTTGCTAAATCCATTACAAATCTTCAGAAATCCGCCCTCTCAAGGCGCTTTAAGATTCCTCTTTTTGTGGCCACTGACCAGGAAGGGGGCTGGATTCGCCATGTAAAGGGAGATACACTGATGACTCCAGGTAATATGGCAATCGGTGCTTCAGGTTATCCTGCTGATGCCTGGTACAGCGCCTATTACATCAGCCGGGAAATCCGGGCTCTTGGCATAAACATGAATTTTGCGCCTCCTGTAGATATTTTTACAAATCAGGATTCCACGATTATCGGAACCCGTTCTTTTGGAACACAGGCGGAAAAGGTGGGAATTCTGGGAGAGGCCTGGGCAAGCGGAAGTCAGGCTGCCGGTGTTATTCCTACTGCAAAGCATTTTCCGGGTCACGGCGCCACCGAGTTCGACTCTCACGTAAAGCTTCCTATCATCAATATTGACTACAAAACTTTTAAGGAAAGGGAACTCCTTCCTTTTAATTACCTGATAAAAAGCAAGGTACCTGCCATTATGTCAGGACATCTGGCCTTTCCTAAAATTGATCCCACAGGGGCGCCTGCCTCCCTGTCAAAATATTTTCTTACTGAGCTTCTGCGAAAGGAACTTGGTTTTGAGGGCTTGATTATTACCGACGACATGATGATGAACGGAGATACTCTTTACGCCGGTTCTTTAAGCAAGGCTTTTAAGATGGCCATAGAGGCAGGAAATGACATTATTATTTCTTCAAAAATGGCCTTTATGGAAGATGCTCACTGGGTAAACAATCTTGCCCTGATGAGGTCCAGTCCGGACTTTAAAGCTAGGGTGGAAGAATCTGCCGTAAGGGTTGTAAAGGCAAAGCTTGATTATTTCAGAAGTTCTGTGGCAGCTCCTCTTTTTCCGGATCCTGAAACCCTTGATAAATATATCCCAGACCCTGAAGGAAAAAAGTTCTTTCTGGAACAGGCCTGCCGTTCCATTACTCCTGTAAAAACAAGTCTGATTCCTCTTTCTGAAGAAAAAGCAGGCCGCATTCTTCTTGTTGGAGGATTGCCTAAGTTTTTTGAAGAAGGAAAGAAACGCTTTCCTCAGAGCAAGGATTTTAAGTTCACTTATGAAATTGGTCCTAATGAAACGGAATGGGTTTGCGACAACCTTCCTTCTTTTGCTAAGGATTTTGATACCATTATAATCTGTGTTCACAATGAGAGAACTGCCCGCATTGCCCAGTCCCTTCATTCCCTGAATAAAAATATGGTAATTCTTTCTATTATGACCCCTGCATTTGGAACTTCCCTGACTTGGGCAGGTGATATTCTTGCAGGTTACAGCTATTCTGATTACACTATGCAGGCTCTCTTTGGTGCCCTTGCAGGGGAATTTCAGATGAGGGGAGTTTTACCATAAAAAGCAGGAGGATCTGGCTAAAAACTGACGGAGGGGCTTTTTAAGTTATACCCATGCAGACCACGTAACTGGTTCTGGCTAAAAACTGTCAGCGTGGCTTTATAGCCTGTGATTCCTTATTTTCCTGTGTATTTTTCCGGGATTCTTTCAAGACCAATCTGTGAAAGTTTTTTGAAGGAGCCCGGAACGCTTCCGTATTCTGCGTTTGCATAAATTTCCAGAATTTCATTAAAGCTTGTGTAGGCCTGGTCGTATTTTTTCTGGTTCAGGTAGAGGTGTCCCAATTCGTAGCGGGTTTCAATGTAGATTGCTGTATCTACTCCGTAACGTCTGATTGTTTCAAGATAGTAGGCTTCTGCAGCCTTGTAATTTCCCAGTTCTGCAGCGTCCTGTCCCAGCTGTATAAGCTGAGTAGCGCTTGATTTTTCAGGCATTACTGGTGTGCTCATGCAGGATAAAAGGCCTGTGCTAAAAGCAGTAAATGTAAAAATTGAAAAAAAGATTGTAAATATTTTTGATTTGAGTGAAAGTTTTTTCATAGTTCCTAAGTTTATATTGAATAGCCTTATTTGTCTATAAAGCGCTGTGGTGGAGTTACAGTCCAGACTGCTTCCAGCATGGTGTCGCCCCTGTTTTCCAGTACGTGAGGGCAGCTGGAAGGAAAGGAAACGCTGTCTCCTTCGTTCAAAACGTATTCGTGATTTTCGTAAACCAGTGTGCAGACTCCGCAGAGTATAAAACCGAATTCTCTTCCAATGTGTCCGTAGCTTCCCCGGTGAGTGTGCTCTTTTGGGGGAATTTTTAAGATGTAGGATTCGAAGGATGTACCGGAGTTTTCTGTAGAAGGCTTTGCAAGCTGTTCAAAAACAGTATCGTCTTCCTTTATTATTGGTCTTTCGTTTTTTCTGATGATGTGAACTGGGCGCTCCCTTCTGTATTCTTCAAAGAGAAATTCCAGGTTAATATCCAGAACTTCAGCCAGAGCCAGAAGAGTGTCTATTGCAGGAGAAACGTGATTTCTTTCTATTTGAGAAACAAGACTTTCGCTAACGCCGGCAGCTTTTGCCACCATTTTAAGAGTGTAGCCCTTGTTTTCCCGTATTGTTCTGAGTTTTTCTCCAAAGCGGATAGGGGCCTTGCTCACTGGTGGAAGCTCATTTTGCGAAGGTGTCATTGCGCTGTTTCTCCTTGTTCATTACTGTTACAAATTTTATAAAGTAGTCTTCCAGTGTCTGGTGTGGGCCTTCCAGTTTCATTCTTGCCCTGGCACGGGCATTATCCCTGCGGACTGTGTAGAGAGAATAAAAGTCTCGGTAGCCAAGACCTGCGTCAGCCTTTATGTGTTCTCCAAGGAAGGAGGCAACTTCATCTCGGTTGATGGCAGGAATTCCCTTTGTGCGGAGAATCGTTCTTAAATGCTGAATCTGTTCGTAGGAAATTCCAAAAAGGAACTCTTCCATTGCCTGGCTTACACCGGTGTCTCCCATCTTCTGTTTGATAAAGGAAATCCACTGTTCGTCCATCTGAATTGACATAAGAAGAAGTTCGCTGGTTCCCATCATGGTTCCAAAAGCCGGAGCCAGTTTTCGTCTTGCGTTCCATACTGACTGAAGGACAGGCGCTACTGATTCAATTGTCTGGTCGTTTCTGTGTTCCCAGAGAAGAAGAAGGGACATTGCCCATTCCCTGCGGAATTCCATTGGTTCTTCCTGATCGTTAATGAGGTTCAAGTATACGTCTTCAGCCATCAGGGTGAACATCATTGTAATGGTTTCAAGTTGCAGGGCCTGAGTCAGTTTTTCCGGCGCTTCAATCTGCTGGCTAATGCTTGAAAGTGAAGAAAATGTGTGAATTTTAGAAGCGATGTAGCCCTTCCCCAAGGTTGCCTTTGAAGGAAGCTGAAGGGTAGTGTCGCCAAAATTCTGGTGCTTGATAAGAGAGTCTATTAAAAGCTGGGGAGTTCTTACTCCACCTGTACTGTTGTGCCTTTCAAGAAGAGAAGGAAATTTTGCGATTGCGTTTGCAAGACTTGTTAAATCCTTTATGCGGTCGTCAAGAATTTCAACCCTTTCCGGATCAGCCTTTTTAACATAACCGATAAGCTCTTCGTAAAGGGCTTTTTCGTTTGGAGTTAATACGGCAATTCCCTCGTCAACTTCCTGAATCTGAGTGTCGGCGTCGTCGTAGAAACTTGTAATGTCAACTGGTGAGAATTCGATCTTTTCTTCGCTCATAGAAATTTTCTCTTTAAATGTCATTATACAATACAAATAGCGATATTTTCAATGGAAATATTTTAAAAATAGTCCGATAATATAAGTATGAAGAAAGCGCTTTTTTTATCAGTTTTAATTAATTTGTATTTGGGTGGATTTGTAGCAGTAAGTCCATTATTTGCTCAAAGTCCAGTTTCTTTGAATGCTTCTGACTTAAGGCTGGTTCCCGAATATCAGGATGAATCTGTAAAGGGCTATCATCTTTATATCAGAAAAAAGCCCGGGCTTGAATCTGTTATGCTCACTGAGTCTGCAAAGGATCCTGAGGGAAAAAGAGACAGTTACGCTCTCCGTGCTTATGAGTACAACAGCATAAACGGTGATGAAATCCGCTATCTGAACGGAAAAAAGCTGGAGTCTGTTCATGCCCGCTACAGTCTGATTGACTCCACTGCCGAAAAGGATGCTGTTTTTGGAGAGGCTTTCCATATTTATATTCCTCTCAAAGTGCAGTACGGATATCCTTGGGCCAGAAGCGGAGAAATTGAAATCAAAGATGGAATTTTTATGAATATCCGTGCCTTTGGAAAAAAATATGCAGATTATTCAGGCGGATTTTTTGATAATTCTTTTATTCTGGATCTTGACGGAAAAGATTCTTATAAAGAGTCCGGAAAAAACAACTGGGGTAAAAAAGGAAAAAACGGTCAGTCTGACAAGGCTGATTCAGAATACGGAAGAAAGGGCGGAAAAGGCGGAAAATCTGCTCGTGGCTCTGAATCTTATGCTTCTTCTGATTCCGATGAACTTAACGAATTAAAGGAAAGACTTGCAGAGGCTGAAAAAGCCCGGCAGTTTGCGGAAGAAAAACTTTCCCGTCTGGAAAATGGTAAGAAGGACCTTCAGGCTTATGAAAATACTTCTTCCTCTTCAGTTGAGGATGAAAAAAATACTGAAGCCGGAAAAAGCGGTTTAGAAAATGAAAAAGCTACCGAGTTTTCATCTGATGATTCAGCATTTGCAGCTGCCCAGGAAAAAGAAAAGGTAGCAGAAGCTGCTTCTCTTGATGAAAAAGAAATTGCAGAAGAAATTCATTCTGAAGAGACTGCTTCTTCAGAAAAATCTGATTCAGGAGAAAATACTTCCGGGGACTCTCTTTTCTCTGACTCATCAGCAGCTTCTTCTGCAGCAGAGGGAAAAAATCTTGAAAGCAGCGATTTAGGGGATGAATACTATAACAAAGCTGCGGAAGATTCTTACAATGATATAGCGGGTTCTTCAGTTCGTTCAAAAGGTCCTGAATCAATTGTTGGGGATGTTATGGGCCTTGTAAACGATACTTCTATTGCAGGTGGAAGCATTACAATCGGGGCTGATACAAGGGGAGAAAGGGACATCGCCATGGCAAAAGCTGAGGGCGATGAAAGCGTTTCAGGGGAAAGTTCCCTTAATGCTGAAGCTGGTGAATCTTCTTCTGAAGTAGAAGGCTCTTCTTCAACACTTTCTTCTGATGGGGAAAATGGTGTAAGTTCAGACACAAGGTCTTCTGCCGGAGGTTCAGAACTACCGGCAACAGATGTTGCTTCATCTTCTGACGTTTCTTCAAGTGATTCTGCTGCTTCAGAATCGGTTCCTGCCTCAAATGTATCTGAAGGAGATGCTTCTTCAAATACGGGGGATGCTTCCGGTAAAAGTGAAGCTGGTGGTGAAAAATCCGTAGATGCTTCAAAAGAGGCATCTAAAGATGGGGGAAAAGAGGCTTCTGAAAAAACTTCCCCTTCATCAGGAGACGATAAAGATTCCGAAGTAAATATTCAGAATCCTAACGAAAATACTTCCATTGGAACGAATGAAAAATCAATTGAAAGGGATTATAGCGAAGAAGCCGGAAAGCGCTTCCTTGAAGTTTCAGAAAACCTTACTTACTCAAAGGGTCCTGAAACAATTGTAGGGGACGTAATTAAAACTTTTGAAAACGAAAGCAGCGGAAAGAAAAAACTGGACCTGGTTTTTGTAATTGACGCAACAGGCAGTATGAAGGACGATATTGAACAGCTTCGTATGGATCTGGTTTCTCAGCTCTCTTCTTTTAAGGCTTCTCTTGATTCCTTCCGCGTTGGTCTGGTTTTCTACCGGGATTATGGTGATGACTTCAGTTATTATGGTCTTCCGATAAAATACTATCCTTTCACAGATAATCTTGATGAATTTACAGGCTATCTGAACGACATTACAATTCTTGGAAGCGAAGGTGGCGACATTCCTGAAGCGGTTTACGAAGGCTTGTACGCAGGTCTTGCACTTTACACTTGGGATAATGATGCAGCAAAGAAAATTATTTTGATTGGTGACGCTGAACCTCATCCAAAGCCAAGAATGACTAAGCGCTATACAAAACAGCTGATTACAAAGCTTTCAAAGGATAAGGGCGTAAAGATTGACGCTATTATCACTCCTGACGGAAGAATCCACGGAGAAAACTAGAGTTAAAATACAGGGAGAACAGGTTATGAAAAAACGTGCACTTTTATTTTTTATCTTTGACATTCTGGTCTTGTCATCGCTTTCTTCTCTCTGGGCTCAGGGGTCTGGAAATGCTCTTTTAATCAGACCTTCCGATCTTCGCCTTGTTCCGGATGCTGAAAAAAACTCAGATGATTTTGATGAAATAAGGGGCTATCACCTCTATATCAGAAAATTGCCTGGAGTTGAATCCGTTATGCTGGTTGAAACCACAAAAGATCCTGCAGGTGAATCTGATAATTACGCTTACAGGGCTCTGGAATACAATAAAATCAATGGAGATGAAATCCGTTATCTGGATGGCAAAGTTCTGGAATCAGAGTATGCAAAGTTCAGTCTGGTGGATTCTTCTGCAGAAGATAATAAGGAATTCGGAAAAGCCTTTCACATTTATATTCCACAGACAATGCAGTACGGCTATCCCTGGTCACGAAATGGGCTTGTAAAAATTGGTAGGGGAACTTTTCTGAATATCCGCTCTTTTGCAAAAAAATATGCTGATTATACCGGCGGATTTTTTGATAATCCCTATATGTTCGACCTGGGAGAAAGGGTTTTACCCCCTCCTGTAAAGGAAGAAAAAAAAGCCGAAAGAAAAGCGGAAGAAGTTCCTCCTCCTCTTCCTGAAGCAAAGGATTTGGCTTCTGAAGTAAAAAGTGAGGAAAAGAAAAGTCCTGTTTTAACAGACGACTACAATCCTATTGCAAGTGAAAAATTTAAGGAAATTTCATCTGAAATTACTTACTCAAAGGGGCCTGACACTATTGTTGATGACATTATGGATTCCCTGTGGAAAATCAATCCAAAGCAGAAGGTGGATGTGGTTTTTGTTCTGGATACAACAGGAAGCATGAAGGATGATGTGGAAAAACTCAGAAAGGAGTTTATTCCCCGCCTGGTAGAGGGCTTTAAGATGTTTAATTCCATAAGAATCGGTCTTCTTTTGTACAGGGATTACGTAGATAATTACAAATACAAGGGGCTTCCTGTAAAATTCTTTGATTTTACTGATGATGTGAATGTTTTCACAAGAAATCTGAACTCCTTTGTTATCCGGGGAAATGAGGGGGGCGACATTCCTGAAGCGGTTTACGAAGGCCTTTTTGCAGGACTTGATTTTTACGAGTGGAGGGAAGACGCTGTAAAAAAGATTATTTTAATCGGTGATGCAGAACCTCATCCAATTCCCCGGGGAACTAAAAAGTACACAAAAACTATGGTTGAAGAAACAGCCAGGGAAAAAAATATAAAAATTCACGCAATTATTACTCCTGATGAAAAAAGCCGCCGAGGAAGGTAGATAAAAAGCTAAAAAAATAATAAAGGCTTTTAAATTAAAAAGACCGGTAACACTTTTGCAGTATGAAGTGATGCAAGGCGATTCCCGGTCTTTTTTTTGTTTGCCTGCTTTCCTATACCTTATCTTTACTTTTTGTGCAGGGCCTATGATTGGCTCAAGCCTATAAGGGGCAATTGTTTTTTAAGCATTTTTCATTTCTTCTTCCCTGCAGAGTTTTTCGATTAAGTCTACAAGTTCAAGAAGTTTTTCTTCTGTCATCAGGGGATTCAGAAGGGTAAATTTTAAGAACACTTTTCCGTCAGCTTTTGTCTGACCAATTACGATTCCGTGCTGGTGAAGAAGGCGTCGGCGGACCTTGCGGTTTATCTGGTCAGATTCTTCCAGAGATGCTCCTGCTTTGCAGTATCTGAAAACTACCGAAGAGATTTCCGGGCGGCAGACAAGTTCAAAAGCGCTTTTTTTGCTGATTGTCTGGTATAAAAGGAGGGCGTTTTCCATGCTGCTGGTGATAATCTGACTCCAGCCTTCTTTTCCTCTTTCTAAAAAACTCATCCATACTTTTAGTGCGTCAAAACGGCGGGTGGTCTGAAGGGATTTATCCACCAGATTTGTGTATCCGTCTTCCTCATCTTCTTCCCGGTTTAAGTAGTCGGCGTGAATGGTCAGGGCATCAAAGGTGCTGCCATTTTTTACAAGCACGCAGGAACAACTGATTGGAAGTAGGAACATTTTGTGAAAATCCACGGTGATAGAGTCTGCCAGTTTAAGGTCCTTTACCCTGTCAGAATATTTCTGGCTTAAAATAACTCCGCTTCCATAGGCTGCATCGGCATGAAGCCAGATATTGTGTTTTTTGCAGAGCTCAGCAGACTTTTTAAGAGGATCAATGGAACCAAAGTCCGTTGTTCCCACTGTGCAGACAATAAGGAAAGGAATATTTCCCTTATTTATATCTTCCTCTACAAGTTTTTCCAGTGCGGAAAAATCCATCCGTCTTTCTTTGTCTACCGGAACTTTTACCACAGATTCATAGCCCAGTCCCAGAATGTGAGCGGATTTTTCCATTGAGAAGTGGCTGATTTCGCTGGTGTACATTCTGAGCTTGCGGAAATTTTCCGGAAGTCCGTGTTTTTTTACGTCGTAACCCAGTATATTTGTGATGAACCAGTCTCGGGCTAAAATTATTGCTGTCTGGTTTGACTGGCTGCCTCCGCTTGTAAAAATTCCGTCGCTTCCTTCCTGGTAGCCGTAAAGAGCGCAGAGGTGGCGGATTACTTCAACCTCAATTTCTGTTGCAACTGGTGCCTGATCCCAGCTGTCCATGGACTGGTTAAAGGCGCTGATGATTGCTTCTGCGCTCAGGCTTTCCAGAGTGCATGGTGAGTGAAGGTGGGGCATATAGTCAGTTGATGAAGGGCGGAGCAGGTTTGGGAGGATTTTTTCTTTTGTAAGGCGGAAGGTTTCTTCCCAGCCCAGACCTTTATCTGGAAGAATGCTTTCTTCCCTGACAATTTTTTTTAAGTCAAAAGGTTCCGGCCCTGTGTATGCTTTTTCTGAATCGAAGGCGTCTGTAATTGCTTCGATAGTCTGATTCATGATTTTTTTGTATTCTTCTTTGGAAGAAGAGTCGTTGGAAAGAAGGATATTGTTCATTCCTTGATTATATAGGAAATAGTGATAAAAAAGAATATCTGGTCGGCGGCTTTTTTTATCTTCCTATATTTCTATTTTTGCCGAAAGGGGTCTGTCTATGAGGTCAGCGATTTTTTTAAGGTAGACCCTCCTGCTTAGTTTTTCTCCCTGATAGCGGCCCATGTTTTCTGTGTACATCTGGCAGTCTATCATTTTGCCGCCAGCTTTTGCAAAGGCCTGGGCAAAGTGAACAAAGGCTTCTTTAGAGCTTCCGGATTCTATTGTGAACATGGATTCTCCGCAGAAAAGGCTTCCCATAAGGATTCCGTAAAAGCCCCCCGCAAGTTTACCGTCTTTCCAGGCTTCAAAGCTGTGGGCAAAACCCGCCTTATGAAAACGGGTGTAGGCCTGAATGATTTTATCTCCAATCCAGGTGCCATTCTGGCCCTTTCTTGTCTGTTCACGGCAGTTTTTTATCACTTCTGTAAAGCATTTGTCCATGGTAAAAGTAAATGTACTTTTTTTCATCTCTTTTTTAAGGGATTTTGGAATGTGGATATTTTCAGGGTAAATTACATATCTGTTTGTGGGACACTGCCATAAAACCGGTTCTCCCTGGTCTTCGTCGAACCAGGGAAAAATGCCCTGTCTGTAGGCGCTGTAGAGAAGGTGGCTTGTTATTTCTTCTGTTACCTGACAGAGATTTATGCGGTCATACAATTCTCCCGGAGCAGGGAAAGTGTAGGGGTGGTCAAGATCAATTACTTCCGGGTCATTCATAAGGGGGAACCACTGGCTGTTCAGAAAAAGCTCGTAAGGCTTGTAGTTTGTTTTATAGTTCATCTTCCTGCAGTCCTTAATAAAAAGCCCCAAATAGTAATATGAAATATTGTTTTTCTGGCAGTATTCAATTTCTTTAAGAACGCTGAATACTCCTATGCTTCTTTTTAAGGTTTCAGGGGATAAATCATAGAAAAAATATTTTGAAACCAGAGCATAATCTTTCCCCTGGTCGTCTTTGGAAATATCCAGTTCACTCACTCCAATCAGGCGGCCATTACAATAAAACTCCATCAGAAAGAAGCCTGAATAGGAGGAAGCAAGGGAAGAAAGAAAGTTTTTTGCCATGGAAGGTGTAATCTTTTCATCATCCGGATTGTGGTGGTTGTAGTAGTCGGAAAGCATCCGGGCTTTTTCATCAGTTACATATTCTTTTGGGTCTTTTACAATTCTTATCTCTATGTCCTGATTCTTTTTTAGAACGGTCTTCTGGCTTTTGGAAGGTTTAAAATGTTCTGGTATCAGGCGGATTGGAGTGCATTTTCTGCAGTTTCCGCACTGGCTCTGGTAGAAGTATTTTCCCTCTCTTATCAGGCCATATTCCAGGAGGGCGGTGTAGGCTTTCTGTTCGTAATCTTCTTTATTTTCAATATTTTCCCAGTCTTCTTTCCAGTGAAAGGCTGTGATGTAATTTTCACATACAGGAATATCTTTAAAATATCCGCATTCTTTTTCTTCTTCTGCAAAAGGTAAGCCTTCTAAAAGCTTGTCATTCATGCTTTTATTATAGCACAAAAATAATAAGATGTGGATTTGAGGCAGGGATTTTTAGATCTGGATTTTTCCTAAAGGCTCTTTCAATAAAAAAGGCCGTCCCTTGTGAAAGATTTACAACTTTCAGGACAGCCTTTTTTTCTTTATTTGTATTCTTTGTCCACTTCAAGGACAGCTTTTTCAAAGATATCCATTGCAGTGTCAATTTCACTGTCTGTAACAGTCAGGGCTGAAAGACAACGCATAACAGAGCCGCCTCTTCCGCCTTTTTCCATTATCAGCTTGTTTTCAAAACAGAGCTTCTGAATCTTTGCGGCAGCGTCTCCGTTTGCAGGGTAAAGTCCGCAGATGTCTTTATTTCCCCTTGGATCAACGAATTCGCAGCCAATCATAAGGCCTTTTCCACGAACATCGCCGATGATGGAAACTTTTTCCTTAATGGCGTTCATGCGGGCCATGATTTTTTCGCCTTTACGAACAACTTCTTTAAGGAAGTCCGGCTGGCTTACTCTGTTTAAAACAATAGTTCCTGCTTTCATTGCAAGCTGGTTTCCACGGAAAGTTCCTGTGTGAGCGCCTGGTTTCCAGCTATCAAGTTTTTTGTTGTAGATAACGATTGAAAGAGGCTGGCTTCCTCCAACTGCTTTTGAAACAAGAATTACATCCGGTACTATGCCAGCGTACTCAAAGGCAAAAAGTTTTCCGCTTCTGCCCATACCGCACTGAATTTCGTCGCAGATAAGAGGGATGTCTAGTTCTTCAGTTACCCGTCGGATAGTTTTTAAGAATTCAACCGGAGCAGGATTTACTCCGCCTTCTCCCTGAATTGGTTCAATAATTACTGCTGCAGGCTTTGTGATTCCGCTTTCAACATCTTTTAGTGTGCGTTCAAAATATTCGCAGGCAACTTTTGTGCTCTGCTCTCCTTTCAGACCAAAAGAGTCTCTGTATGTGTTTGGGAAAGGGAAGTGCTGAACTCCAGGCATAAGACCGTTCACAAGAGTCTTAGCGCCCAGATTACCTGTGCATGAAAGAGCTCCGTGACCCATTCCATGAAATCCGCCCTGGAATGCAATTATACTTGAGCGACCGGTTGCTGTTTTGCAGAGTTTAAGAGCTGCATCAGTTGCATCCGTTCCGCTAGGTGAACAGAACTGAATTTTTGCATTGCTTTTCAGTGGCTCTGGAAGATGACTTATTACTGTCTGAACAAATTCATCTTTCACCGGGGTTGTTAAATCCAAAGTATGGAGTGGAAAATCGCTTGTAAGAAGCTCCACCATAGCTTTGTTTACTTCATCGTCATTGTGACCCAGTGCGAGCGTTCCTGCTCCGCACAAAAAATCCAGATATTTGTTTCCTTCAATGTCCTCAACCCAGGAACCTTTGGCTTTTGCCAGTGCAAGAGGGAACTTGCGGGGGTAGCTCCGGGCATTAGATTCTGTGGAATCCTGTCTGGTAATGTAATACTGATTGGTGCCCTTTTCTTCAAGCATCGACGTTCTCCATTACTTGCGGACTTTCTCCGCCAACAATAATCCAACAGGGGAGCCGAAAACGGCTGCCTCGTGATCACGGACTTAAGCGTGAGACTACAAGGTACACCAAAAAAGATTTTTAGGCAAACGAATTTTTTGTTTTATTTTAAGAATTTGGGATTTTTAAAGCTCTTCCAGTTCTTCCAGGTCTTCTACTTCTGAAATTTCGTCTTCATCAACTTCTTCAAGGCTTGAATAGTCATTTTTTGAGTTCAATTCTTCAAGAGCGGCATCTGCCATTTCTGTTTTAGTTTTTTTGATTATGATATAGGTTAAATCGTCTTCCTTTGGAGCGTGGTTTGTAAAGAGTTTTAATTCGTCGTAAATTGTTTTTTGTAAATCCTTTGCATTCAAACCAGCATTGGAAGAGATAATATGTTTTACTCTTTCCAGTCCAAACTGTTCCCGGTTTTTATTAAAGGCTTCTGTAAGACCGTCTGTGTAGCAGAGAAGTATATCCCCTTCCTTCATGTCAAAAGAGCTTTCCGCAAAAGAAACATCGGTGGAGAAAAGTCCTACAGCTCCAAACTGGCTTTGAGACTTGTCCGGCTTCAGTTCGATTATATCTCTTGTTTCTGCTCTGTATAAAATTGGATGAGGGTGACCCGCGTCTGCAAATGTTATTCTGGTGCTTTCTTTTTCGTAAGTGTTTCTGTCAATTCTGAAAAGAAGCCCTGTCAGGTAGTTTTCTACAATTCCCTTCTGTTCACTTATTCTTAAATTGATTTCTTTAAGAGTTTCGTTAATTTTCTGCTTTTCTCCCGTTCCCTGGGCAAAGCATTCCTTTACAACGTTTTTTCCCAAAAGGGTGATAAGGCTGGCTGCAATACCGTGTCCGGAAACGTCAAAAAGGCAGAAGCCATCCAGGTTATTTCCTTTAAGATAGTAGTCGTAAAAGTCTCCGCTTACGATTCTTAAAGGTTCGTACATAATGGAAAAATCGAAATTTCTGAAGGTGCGGCTTTGAGCAGGTAAAAAGCCATGCTGAACCACAGAGGCCATTTCAAGCTCTATGTTTGATTTTCTTATTTCGGATTCAAGGTTTTCCTTGGCTTCGCTTAATCGTCTGGTCTGTTTTTTAATTTCTAGGTCAAGTTCCCTGTTGGTTCTTAAGCTTTCCCGGCTCAGTCTGCTGAATTCCAGGGTCAGGGAAATAAAGAATACAATGTCGGTAATAAGGAATCCGAAAACGATAAAATATGGAAGAAGATCATCCTTCATCATAACTTTAAGAATAAAGTCCAGGAACATTGAGCAGAGGAGGGGAGTGAAACCTGTAATGAGAGTCTGCAGTTTTTTTTCGTCTTCCTCGTTTTTTACATTTAGAATCGGAATAATGATACCCAGAGAGAGGTGTAAAAGCTGAATGATAACAATTGGCCGGCATAATTTCATCAGAAGTGAGTAATCATTAATAAAGAATACTGTTGCAGAAGGAATAATTGTTACACTAATTCGAGTCCATAAAAGCCACTTAGGGCTGTAGTATTTCATGTACATGAGCATGAACTCAGTGGCGCTGAAAATAGCATATGGTATCAGGCTGTACATGGAAAATTTCATGAAGGTTAAATATGGAATGATATGTGAAGTATAAAGAGGATTTTCTGAACTTATAAAAGGATTTATCAATATAATTGTAATTGTGTTCAGCAGGGCAAAGGCAAAAAAGCTTGAATATTCTTTTGTGTTAAAGTAAATGAGGAAGAAAACGATGGCGGCAGCCGCCATTACTCCCATGAAAATGAAGTATACTTTTGCCTTGATAAAGGTTATGGATTTTGCAATCCGCTTACAGGCATCTTCCTTGCCTATAAAGATTTTTCCTGAAATTGTGGCATATCCCTTGCAGTAAACCTTGATGAGAATTTCATTCTGTCCCTGGATAAGGAATTCTTCCGGCAGAGAGAAAAAATGGGCTTCGTACTGGGCTGCATAGGCGTTAGGAGGAAAAGATCCGTACTGACCGATATAATGCTCATTCAGCCAGGCAATTTCACTGAAATGCAGGTATGGAATTACAAGACCGATTTTCTGATTCTGAAGGGATTCCGGTATTGAAAAAGTAATTCTAACCCACAAGAAACTTTCATCGTCCTCTTTGTATGGATCCAGATTGTGCTTTGAGTCTGTAGAAAATTTTGTAAAAATTTTTCCGCTGGCCTTGAAGTCTGCAATACTTTCATTCTGTGTGGCAGGAGCGTACTCTAAGCCATTGTGAAAATAAATAAATGAGCCCGGCTTTTCAACAGAGCAGGCTGAAAGCATAAAAAGTGCAGAGATAATGGTAATGGAAAAAATAAAAGGCCTAATTTTTTGCCACATATCGTCTTTTAATTATCGGTTGAATTTCCCCTTTTGGCAACTTTTTATTTTTATGAGTAGAATAAAAAAACTGAAATCTTTGTATTTCTCAGGCTGAAAAAATGTGGAGCTGCTCCTGGAACACAAAAAAAGCGCAGAAAGAGTATTAGTCTTTCTGCGCCGGACAAGATGTTTATCGAACTGTATTAAAAGGCTCGCTATTAGCCTGCAACGCTGTTTGTGTTTGTTGTGCCCTTTTCAAGAGAAGCATTGTAAGCGTAGCTGTAGAGGATTTCTGCCACATCCCTTAATGGTTTTCTTGTGTTCAAGCCCATGTTGTATGCAAAGTCAACTGCAGCTTTTGTTGCCTGTGGATTCCAGAGTTTTACGTTTTCAAGGTTTACAAAACTGCATTTTTCTGCATCTGCAATTGCCTTGATGTGACGGTTTGCAACACTGATTGTTTTGTCTCCCTTTGGATTAGCAATGCTTACAAGAGCAATTCTGCATTTTTTGTTTGATTGTCTGATTCGTGAAAGCAAATCCATAAAAAGCTTGTCAAACTTTTCACTGTCGTTGATGCAGAGGCTTATGTCGCCTGCACCAAGGTGAATAAGGATTCCTTCCGGAGAAAGAGGGGCAATTTTTTCCATGAAGTATTGAGAAGCAATTGCCAGTGAAAAATCTTCTGCACTCTTGTTGTAAATCTTGAAGTTGAACTTGAATTCTTTTCCAAGGCTCTGAACAGGAATGTCCCTGTCGCTTCCAGATCCCAAAAGAATAACTGCGTTTTTCTCTTCCTTAGAAGATTTTCCCATAGGATTGATTAATTCATCAAGTGAATAAGTGTAATTCATATTCTCCTCCTTTACTTCCTTATTTACTACAGCTTTTTTATCAAGCCGTTTGTTTCTGATGTATACAAAAATGTTCAGCATTACGATTGCAAGATTTATAAAATAAACTGCCAGTACGTAGTTTATCTGGTGATTAATCAGTTTTGCACTGATTCCTGCTATGTATCCTGTGATGATCAGCAGAATAAAGGCAAGACTAGTTCCTTTTGCAGTGCGGGCTTTGTATGCTTTGATTACATTTAATGGCCATGAAAAACCAAAACAAACCAACATAAAACATTCAAACAGATGAGCGTATTCCATTTCAATTCCTCGTTTTTTTCAAATCTGGATACAGTATAGCAGGAATAAAAATCAGAACAATTTTTTGAAAGTTTTAAAAATCTTTTTCAAAAGAGAATTTTTTTTACTTTCAAAAGTCCTTTAAAAAGTTTGTTTTTCACCATATTATGTTATATTGAAGTTATGAAAAGCTCATTTAGTAGAAAAAGCCTGAATGCTGTAAGAAAAGAAATAAAAAGAAATCAGTTTGCCCTCATTATTGCCGTAACAATTCTTTTGACAGTGGGAGGAGCGGTTATCAATATTTCTTCCAATGATAAAGCCTTCAATCAGGCTCTGGTGGACACTTCCAGACTTGTAAGCCGCCTTTATACTTTTTCAAAAGATATGGAAGATGAAGATTTTTACGCCTATATGGACGGAATTCTCAATGATTTACCGGATATAGATGTTATCAGTATTGTGGATAAAAATAACAGACGAATATATCACGCTCATCACCAGCTGATAAACACAGAGTTTGACGGCAGCCATCCGGATTTTGAAAAAGAGTCTTCCGATTTTCTTGTTGAAAACAGCAATGGTCCTTCCGGCCCTCAGAGAAGAAGTTACTGCGCTCTTTATGACCAGAATGGAAATTACGAAGGCTTTTTGATGATAATAAAGCTTAAAACCTCAATGAGGAGCGTTACCCTTCATACTGTGCTTCTTTTTCTGGTTGTTACTATTGCTGCCTTAAGCATTGAAATTGCAATCAGTGTAACACTTTCTAAAAAGATTAAAAGGCAGTTTATGGATTTTGCTGAAGATCTTGAGGGAACCAAATTTCTGGTTGATTCAATGCGGGCCAATAACCACGATTTTACCAACAAGCTTCATGTTATTCTTGGCCTGATTCAAATCGGTGAATACGAAAAAGCTCAGAATTATATAGAAAATATTTCCATTATTCAGCGGGAAACTATCAGCCGGGTTATGAATTCAATTGATAATTCCAGCTTTGCTGCTCTTTTGATCGGAAAAATTGCCCGGGCTTCAGAATGCAATGTAAAATTTATTCTGGATGAAAATCTGCATTTTTCTTCGTCGGATATTGCCATTCCTTCTGAGGCTCTGGTAACTATCTGCGGAAATCTTATTGACAACGCCCTGGATGCAATGAACATGAAGCACGAAGATTACAAGCAGAATGAACTTGTTTTTAGTGTGATGACCTCTAAAAATTCCCTTCTGATTACCGTAAAGGATACCGGCGGCGGAATCAGCCGTGAAAACAGGGATAAAATATTTGAAAACGGCTTTTCCACAAAGGGACAGGGACGGGGCGTTGGCCTTTACCACACCAAACTTCTTATCGAAAGTCTTGGTGGAAAAATTTCATTTGAAAGTCAGGAAGGTCTGGGAAGTGTCTTTATGGTTTCCCTCAAAAGCGGAGATTGAAAAAGTTTCTAGTCTGAGATTAGCTTCAGTCAGCTTGTGAAGAGACTTGTATATAATGCCACTTGTATTAAGGTGAAGATATGGAAAATCAGATTGAATATGAAGTCTTAATAGTAGAAGACGACCCTATGGTTGCAATGATAAACGGCCAGTATGTTTCAAAAAATCCCCTTTTTAAGGTTTGTCAGACTGTAAGAAATGGTCAGGAAGCCCTGGATTATCTTGAAAACAAGAGCGTGGATCTGATTGTTCTGGATGTGTTTATGCCCTATATGGACGGAATTGAAACCCTGAAAAAAATCCGGGAAAGAAAGATTTCTTCTGAAGTAATCATGGTTACAGCCGCAAATGATTCTGCAACAATTGAAGAAACCATGCATCTTGGAGTAATCGACTATCTGATAAAACCTTTTGCCTACGAGCGTTTTCAGGTGGCCCTGGAAAAATTCGTTTCCCACAGGAATGTTTTAAAAGAAAACTGTCTCCTTGACCAGAAGAGTCTGGATAAAATGATTTCTGCCCGTCTGGATTCAAGCGTCTCTCTTTCAGATACTTCTCTGTCTGCTGCCGGCTCTTTGCCTTCAGAAAAAAATGCTGATCAGAGTCAGGAGAATCTTCCAAAGGGTATTCAGAAAAAGACTTTAATGATGATAAAAGATTTTATTTCAGAAAATGCACTCTGGTTTACAGTTTCAACAATTTCAGACAAGCTGGGTATTTCTATTGTAACTGCAAGGCATTATCTGGCTTATCTGGAAGACACTGGTTTTATTCTTTCTGAAATAAACTACAATACAGGCGGACGGCCAAGCGTTCTTTACAAAAAAGTAAAGTAAAAAGCGCTTTTACACTTACAAACCGGTTAAAACCTACTATATTATTCTTTCGAAATTCGTTATAATTTTTGCCAAATATTTTAGGCGGATTATTGCTTTCTGAGAGCAGGTTCGCAATTTAAAAGGAAACAAAATGGCAATCGACAAGTGGGAAATTGTTATCGGATGTGAAATCCATACTCAGCTTTTGACAAAAACTAAGGCTTTTTGTGCCTGTGAAAACCGTTACGGCGGAATGCCGGATACCAGGGTTTGTCCTGTATGTCTTGGACTTCCTGGAGCAATGCCTCGGATTTCAAAAGGCTATGTTGAGCTGGGCGCTGTTGCTGGAATTGCCTTGAACTGCGATATAGCTTCGTACACAAAATTTGACAGAAAACACTATTTTTATCCTGACCTTGCAAAAGGTTATCAGATTACTCAGTATGACCTTCCTCTCTGTACTGACGGTTTTGTTGATCTTCCTCTTATTCATTATCCAAAGGAAGAACAGCCGGGTGGTGAAAAGTGCCGCACAAAGAATTTTATCGGTGAAGACTGCATAATCGATGGTAAATACCGCCGGGTTCGTATTGAACGCATTCACCTTGAGGAAGACGTAGGTAAGTCCCTCCACCTTGAAGGAAAACATTCTTATATCGACTACAACCGATGTGGTACTCCTCTTATAGAAATCGTTACAAAACCGGATATGACAAGTCCTGATGAAGCAGCTCTCTTTATGCAGACAGTTCAGGAAATTCTCCGCTATGTTAAAGTAACAAAGGGAAATCTTGAAGAAGGAAATATGCGCTGTGACGCAAACATCAACCTGAATGTTTGGGAAGACGGAAAGCTTTATCACACTCCAATTTCTGAAATCAAGAACCTGAATAGCTTTAAGGCTATTCGTGACGCATGTACTTACGAGGCAGACCGTCAGCTTAAAGAATTCCAGGAAGACCGTCAGGAATTTAATCCTGGCTTTAAGGTAACAATGGGCTGGGATGAAGCAAAAGGTGTAACAGTTGTTCAGCGAACAAAGAACTCTTTTGTTGACTACCGTTTTACTACAGAGCCTGATATCAAACCTTTTACTGTAAGCGCTGACCTTGTGGAAAGGGCTGCTGAAAGAGTTGGAGAACTTCCTGAGCAGAAGAGAATCCGCTTCCAGGAAGAATTTGGACTTACACAGTTTGATACAGAAGTTCTTACAGGTACAAGGGAACTTTCCCTCTGGTTTGAAGACGCTGCGGCTCAGTCTAAATCTCCAAAAAGAGTTGCAAACCTTATAATTGCTGAACTCCTTGCTGTTCTGAACGAAAATAAAGAAACAATCAGTGACGTAAAAATCACTCCAAAACATATTGCAGAACTTGCAGATGCCCTTGAAGAAAAGAAAATTACTTCAAAACAGGGAAAAGAAGTTTTTGCAGAAATGCTTTCATCAAATAAACTTCCAAGCGCAATCATCAAAGAAAAGGGAATGGAAGTTGTAAGCGATGCAGGTGCAATTGAAAAAATTGTTGATGAAGTAATTGCCGCAAATCCAAAAGCAATCGAAGACTTTAAGAAGGGTAAAACCAATGTTGTAGGATGGCTTATGGGACAGGTAATGAAGGCCAGTCAGGGAAAGGCAAATCCGGGACAGGCAACCAAGATGATTAACGAAAAGCTTTCAAAGCTTTAATTTTTGTAAGAGAAATCACCGGTTGGATTTTCTTGCATAGCAGGAAACTTGTAGGTTATAGGGTTCAGGAGAAAAAAGATGTCAGAATCAGATATTTTCTACAAAGAAATTTTCTCTCTTTATGGCAGTATTAAGCGGGCCCGGGGACCTTTTCTTTACACTCAGAAGGGAGTTCGCCTGACTGACCTCTATCAGGAGGGGGGAAGGGCAATTCTTGGCTGGGGTGGAACTTCTGCCTTTACAATGCTAAAAAATACCTTGAACAGAGGAATATGCGGTTCCTTTGAAACAGGATTTTCTTACAGATTAAAAAAAGCTGTGGAAGATCTATTTGCATCTGAAAGAGAAGTTTTTGTTTTTTACTCAAAAGCTCAGGCTGTAAAGGCTGCTCTTCTTCTTTCTTCTGACGGAACAAATTTTTATAAACCCTGGTCGTCTTCCGAAATCAAGTGGGCAGATCTTCCATGTATTGTTTTTGCTCCTCCTTTGCCATGGTGCCAGAGTCTTTATATTCTTGCCGCAAATTCTTCGCTGGTAAGTAAATTCAGGGAAATTATTTTATCTTCTCTTTCTGAGGAAAGAAAAGCGCTTTTTTCTGATTCAGATTTGTTCCCTGGCTCGGAAATTCTTCCTGCTCCTCTTTATGCCTCTTTAGCCCGTTCAATTTACGATTTACGAAAGGCTCTTCAGGAAAGAAAGGAAAGCGACTGGTTCATTTACGACACGGTTATTACAAAATACTGGGAAAGAAAGGGGCCTTATCTCTTTCCGAAAGTTCCAAGGGAAAACTACGGAGCCTTTCTTCTTCACTGCTTAAAACTTGGTCTTCTTGTCAGTCCTGACTACAATACGCCTTCAATTGTTCCTTTTGGAGCAGATAAAGGGGTTTTTACCTGCCTTAAAAATTCTCCTTTTGATTTTTAGGAGCTTTTAAAATGTCTGATTTAGAAAATAATACTGAAAATCTTACACATTCACTTTCTCCTTTGGATGAATACTGGGAAAAGTTTCTTAAGGAAACAGGTCGTTCTTCTGATGAGCGCTGTTCTGGTGACCTTGATTTTGAGGCATCTGGTTTTACAAATGACAGTCAGGTAGCTTCAATTCTTGCGGGAAAAAAGACAGCTTTTTTTTCAAGTTATCAGACTTTTGCAATCGACAACGAAATGCTTCCTGTTTCCGGTGAACTTTATCTGGTTTTAGACAGGGGTGGAAATCCTGCCTGCGTAATTGAAATTGAAAGCGTTGCAGTTATCCCTTTTGGTGAAGTAACCTGGGAAATGGCTGAAAAAGAGGGGCAGGATCAGAATATTTCAGAATGGCGGGAGAGAACCAGGGAAGCTATGGAAGATGAATGTGCCGTAACTGGTGGACAATTCTCTGAAAATATGAATCTTGTTTTTCAGTGTTTCAGAGTTGTATACAGATAATTTAATGTTAAAAAAGGCTTAAAGAATTCCATCTTTGAGCCTTCTTTTTTTTGAGGGGACTAATATTCTTTTGAAAAATACCCTGCAGGGTAGATGTAATGTAAGTTGAATTTTAACTTGTGATAAAATGCCCTTCCTTCCTTCCTTTCTCCCTGCATTTTTTTTCTTTTAATAAATATATTTTGGTGTTAAACTTGTATTTACCTTCATTTAGAAGGAAATCTTATTTATTAAGGACAGCCTGAAAATTGCTTTTAGCAATTTTCTTAACGGCTTTCTATTAATCAGAGGGGGCTGTCTAATAAGTTTAGTGACTGCGGTCATTGAGCCTGTCG
>JAILKG010000310.1 GCA_024693915.1 Treponema sp. | reverse complement strand
CAATAGTTACAATTCCTTCTGATGGTTCTGATATTACGGCAAACTTTTTAGGTCCTCTTGTGATTAACCGAAAAAATAATCAGTGTATGCAGGTTATTTTAAGTGACAGCCGCTGGACTACAAAGTTTAATATCATTGAAGCTTTAAAGAAAAAGGGGGAGTGATATGTTAATTCTTTCCCGAAAAACAGACCAGCAGATTAAGATTGGCGAGGAAATTACCCTTACAATAATTGAAATCCGTGGTGACCAGGTAAAAATCGGTGTAGAAGCTCCAAAGAGCGTAAAAGTTTTCCGTCAGGAAGTTTTCAGCGCAATTCAGAATGAAAATACCCAGGCTGCTTCTTTACCTCCTGAAAAAATCGGCGTACTTTCAAAGATATTAAAAAAATAATAAAGTGCCAGAGCCGCTTTTTGCAGGGAAGGCCCGGCGAGTCTTTAGTTTTTTAAAAATAAAATTGTAAAACTAAAGAATTTAGACTAGATTAATTAGAAAAGCACTCTATCGGCTATAAAAGTCGATTTTGAGTGCTTTTTTTTATGAAAATAATTAATTTTTGCTATTGTTCAGTGCTTCTGCATCGCTTGCCCTAAGATATTCTGGACCATCGTAATCGTTTTCAGGACTTTTTCCTTCTTTCAGGGCCTTTTCAAGGAGAGATAAAAGAGCATCTGCAGGATTTAACATAAAAGGAAGAATTATGATATTTTCTTTTTCAAAACCGTTTTCAATAAGTTTTTCCTTTAATGCAGTACCGTCTGGACCTGCAAGGTAAAGATTTTTTCCAGCAAAAGCTTCCCTTAATAGTTTTGAATATTCTTTTTCATCGTAATCACCTTCAGGAATTATTTCTTTTCCATTTTCGAAGGCTTTTAAATAAAAACGCTCCTTGTGGGCATCGATGCAGCTTACAAGAGGAAAGGGCAGATTTTTATAAGGTTCTGCGTAAACATCAAGGGTGGAAAAAGCATACAAAGGAAGGTCTTTTTTAATCTGAAAGGCCTTTATACATGCATAGCCAAGCCTTAAGCCGGTAAAAGAACCCGGGCCCCGGCTTATGCAAAGGTATTCACTTTCTTCAGGAGTAAGGCCGCTTTCTTCCATTACTTTTGAAAGAGAAGGAAGAAGGGTTTCCGACTGCTTCATTCCAATGTTGATTATCTGACTGACTCTTTTTCCATCGTTCTCAGCTCCCACTGTAATCTGAGTGATAGCTGTATCCAATACTATTGCTTTCATTTAGAGAATTTCTCCATTATTCCAGTTTTCAATTGTAATAAGGCGACTGGAATCTTTCTGGCTTTCAATTTTAATTATGATGGTTGATTTAGGAAGTTCACTCATGATTTTTTCGCTCCATTCTATAAGGCAAACTCCGTCGCCATAGAGCATGTCTTCTGTTCCTAAATTTGCAAAATCTTCCTCACCAGAAAGTCTGTAAACATCCATATGGTAGAGAGGCATTTTCCCTTCGTATTCGCTTATAATACAAAAGGTAGGACTTGTAATTGTGTCCTTTACGCCGAGACTTTCTGCAATTCCTTTGGTTATTGTTGTTTTTCCTGCCGCAAGAGTTCCCTGAAGGGCAATTATATCTCCCTTTTTTAGGAGAGAGCCGATTTTTCGCCCTAGTTCTATGGTTTCTTCAGCAGATTTTGTTGTAAAAGTAATCAGGGTAGCCGTCCTTCGTTGTCTTCTGAAAGTATGAAAGTCTCCAGAGCTTTTTTTATTGGAAGTACAGGATAATTTACAGAATTAGAAACCTCAATATCGATGGTTTTTGTGCCGAAGGGACTGGTTTCAATGCAGAAAGACACTGGCGCTTGCAATGTGTCTCCAGGTATCTGGATCAGTGCAGTTCCGGAGAATTTTCGCATATAGTAAATATATCCTTCTTCCCTGTAAAGGTTTTTTAGCTCTAGGATTTTCATAAAGTACAATACCCCAATGTAAATTTCTTTGCAAGCACTTTAATATTACCTTATATTTTACTCGTACCCGTAAACTTTTGCAAGAATTTTATTTTGTTCTTCCATATCAATTTTTGAAAAATGAATGTGAAGATTATAAAGCCCTGCCTGAATTGTTTTTCTGGATCTTACAATTTTTCCGATGGGAGAAACTTCAACTCCGCAGGAGATAAATTTGCATCTGATAAACTGACCTTCCTTAATTGGAAGATTTGCGCTGATA
>JAILKG010000284.1 GCA_024693915.1 Treponema sp. | reverse complement strand
CTGCCGTATTTTTCAAGTTTCACAAAAATAGATAGAGGAAAAGCCTATGTCAATTTCTAAACTGGCAGTTAAAAAACCTGCCACAATGCTGATATTTTTTATCCTTGCAGTTCTGCTTGGAATTTATTGTACGGTAACTCTTCCGGTTGATTTGTATCCGGATATGGATATTCCATATATCATCGTTTACACACAGTACCCTAATGCAGGGCCGGAAGAGTCAGAAAAGAGCGTTACCAGAACTATGGAAAGCGCCCTTTCCAGTGTAACCGGCCTTAAAAAGCTTCAGTCTCAGTCTCAGACTGGGGGAAGCATGATAATTCTGGAATTTGAATACGGAACCAACCTGGATGAGGCCAAGGCTGGAATACGAGACAAAATCGATATGGTCAGGAACTATCTGCCGGATACTGCCCAGACACCGATTATTTTTACCATGGATCCTTCCATGATTCCGATTATGGGTCTGGTTGTAATCGGTTCCCGCCCGGCAGAAGAGCTGAGCGCTTATGTTGAAGATATAATCCAGCCCCGCCTGGAGCAGATTGACGGTGTTGCTTCCGCCAGCCTTACGGGAAACCTGGAAAAGTGTATTCGCATTGAAATTCCCCGGGACCGACTGGATGCCTATGAGCTGACCATCACCCAGGTGGTTCAGATGATTGGCGCTCAGAATATAACCAGTTCCGGGGGTATCATCACTCAGGGCGATTCAAACTATACAATTTCTGCAGAGGGAACTTATAAATCAATTGACGATATTAAGGGAACAGTTGTTACTTATAAGGTAAATTCCAGCTATGAGCCGGTTCCTGTTCTGCTCAGGGATATTGCCAATGTTTACGAGGGCTATAAGGACATCACCAGTGAAGCATTTATGGGAGATAAATCCTGTGTAATGCTCATGGTTCAGAAGCAGTCCGGAAAAAACTCTGTTGCCACTGCAGAAAAATGCCGTCGTCAGCTTGAAAAAATTAAAAAGGAAATTCCTTCTGACGTAGATATTATAGAAACATTTAATACAACTGACGATATTAAGAACACAATCAGCAACGTAGTAACTTCTCTTCTTCAGGGAATTCTTCTTGCAATTGTAGTTCTTTACATCTTCCTTCGTTCTATTAAGAGTACGTTTATTATCGCTCTTTCTATTCCGGTTTCTGTACTCATTACCCTTGCCCTTATGTATTTCCGCGGGCTCACCATCAACCTTATGACCCTTTCCGGACTTCTTCTGGGAATCGGTATGCTGGTTGATAACTCAATCGTAGTTCTGGAAAATATTTTCAGCTATCGTGAGCGTGATGCAAAGCCTGAGGTTGCGGCTGTTCTTGGTTCGGAAGAAATGCTGGGTTCAATTACAGGTTCTACCCTCACTTCTGTATGTATCTTCCTTCCTATGATTATGTTCCAGAAATCTCTGGGAATGCTGGGAAAACTTTTTACGGCTTTTGCTTTTACAATTATTTTCTCTCTTCTCTGTTCTCTTTTGACTGCGGCAGTTCTGGTTCCTGTTCTTTCTTCAAAATATCTGGTAATCGAAAAGCAGTCTGGAAAAAAGAAGAACAAGGTATATCAGATTTTTGACGGTATCATGAGACGCTTCTTTACCTGGCTGGACAATGTCTATGCAAAGGGGGTAAGGGGTGTTCTTCACCATAAGAAAGTTCTTCTTGCCATAATTGTTCTCCTTCTTGTGGGTTCCGTTTTCCTTATCAAGCCTATTGGTTTTATCTTTATGCCGCCTGAGGTTTCTACAACTGTAAACGTTTCTCTTGAAATGCCAAAGGGAACCACCCTGGATCTTACCAGGGAAGTTATCCAGCAGTATCAGGCCAATGTTATGAACGAGCTTAAGGGTGTAAAATATTCCATTACTTCTGTAGGCGGTTCAAACCTGATGGGAAGTTCTGCTTCGGATTCAAATACGGCATCTTTGAGAATTACTCTTTATCCGGAAAAAGAGCGCCTTGAAGGTTATGACAATGAAAAGACTGCTAAGGAAAAGTGCCGAAAATATTTCGATTCTTTCCCTGGAGCCCGTTTCTCTTTTAGCTCCGGAATGATGAGCTTTGCTTCTTCCGCAATCGAAATTGTTGTCCGCTCAGACGACCTGAACCTGGCCCGCCAGACTTCAAAGGAAATTCAGAAGGTTGTAAAAGACTACTGCGGCGACTTTGTAAATGAAACTTCAATCGACCTGGAAGACGGTCTTCCTGAGTTGAAAATCAATATGGACAGAAACCGAATGTACGAGCTGGGAGTAACCGCTTACGGGGCAGGAAGCGAGCTGAATGCCGCTATCAACGGAAAAACCGCCAGCCGCTACGACGACAACGGAACCCAGATTGATATCATTGTAGGACTGGATCAGAAGGATAAGCAGAAATTCGCAGACCTGGAACAGATTTATGTAAGCAATTCCATGGGTCAGCGCATTCCTTTTGCAAGCTTCTCCCGTTATGAAGAAACCTTTGCGCCGGTTACAATCCGCCGCGAAAACCAGACCAGAACAATCCGCATCTCTGTTGAACCAAAACCAGGTATTTCCATCAACAAGGTTCAGGCAGAAATCGAAAAAGCTGTTCGTGAACACGTTGTTCTGGACGAAAAGGTGCTTTTGATTTACGAAGGTTCTTTTGAAGATATGATTGAAGCTGTTAAAAAGTTCAGTGTAATCATCATCATGGCTATTCTTCTGGTATTTGCTGTAATGGCCAGCCAGTTTGAATCCTTTAAGGATCCTTTTATCATCATCTTTACCATTCCGCTTTCATTTATCGGTGTAATTTTCATCTATTTGATTACCCGCACTATGCTGAACGTAATTTCCATCGTAGGTATGCTGGTTCTTGTAGGAACAATTGTAAACAACGGTATCGTTCTGGTAGATTACACCAACCTTTTAAGAAAGAGGGGTTATGGACTTGAGGATGCCTGCGTTGAAGCCAGCCGAAACCGACTGCGCCCTATTCTTATGTCAACTTTGACTACTGTAATTTCCCTGATTCCTATGGCCTTTTTCCCTGGAGAAACAGGAAGTATGACTCAGCCAATCGGTCTTACAGTTCTTGGTGGTATGACTTTTGGTTCCATGATGACACTTTTTGTAATGCCTGTAATTTATTACATCTTCAACAGAAAGGGTGAAAAGCAGCGTCTGGCTCAGCTTGAATCAGATTTGAAGACAGACCTGTCTGATGAAATGACAGAAGGAGAAAACTAAATGAAAAGAGTTGAAATTTTTATTTCTCAGGCAATCGAATCAGACTTTCTGCAGATGTATGAGCGTGAATGCCGCCGGGCAAATATCAAGTGCAAATATACAAAAATGGACAATGTGAAAGGGGCTGGAAATACAGATCCCCGGCTGGGAGATTCCATCTGGCCTCAGCTGAATGTTATGTTCATTTTGTTTGTGGAAGATTCTTTTGTTGAACGCATCGCTCAGATTTTAAAAATCCTTCACCGCAATTTTATAGGTGAAGGGGCAGCAGCCTTTGTAACAGATGCCCAGGAAATTCTGGACGGAGAAGACTGATTTTTGAACTATTAAGCCCTGGTAGGTGAATCTGGCTGAAGGTACAAGTGAATCTGTTCGAACAGGCGAATCTGGCGTAAAATACAGACGAATCTGCAGGGCAAAGGCATTATCGATTCTTCATTTGAAATGTGTTTGCCCTCCTGAATCTCAATTGCTTTTCTTCAAATGCTAGAATTTTTTACCGTTTTTATGCTATTCTAGTTACATGCGCTCACGCAAGAAAAAAGGCGGCTCCCTTCTTTTGAAACTGAGCCGCCACATTCGTTATGCAGTAAAAAATCCTCTTACTTATCTTTATATCGCTATTTTTCTGGTGATGGCTGTAGCAACCATTTTTGTATTTAAATCAGAAACCAAGACAGAAAGCGGAATTACCACAATGTTCGATTCAGTCTGGTTCACTCTGGTTACAGTTATGGCCGGCTATTTTGACTACTGCGTACAGTCCGTTCCGGGGCGTTTGAGCGCTCTGATTCTTCTTGCCCTTGGAATGGTAATTTTAAGTGTGATAACCGGTAAAATTGCGTCCGTTTTTATGGACATGCAGATGAAAACTGACAAAGGATTGAGGAAATTAAAGAAGATGAAAGGTCATTTTGTATTATGCGGCTGGCGCCAGGGTTTTGAAAAAATTATCGACACAGTTTTGACCACAAATCCGGATATTACGCCTGATATGGTGGTATTAGTAAACGAAGCCCCGGGAGATGACATAGAGCAGCTTAAAAATGACATACGCTTTAAGGAACTGAACTACATAAACGGAGATTTTTCTGACGAACAGGTTTTGCGCAGGGCTCAGATTGAAACTGCTGAAAGAGCGCTTGTAATTGCTGATTATTCAAAAAAATATTCCAATCTTGAAATTGATTCCCGCACAGTTCTTGCAGTTCTTACGATGAAAAATCTGAATCCTTCTGTTTATATTTCTGCTGAACTTCTGGATGAAAAGTTTGCCAACCACGTGGAACTTGCTCACTGTGACGAAGTTATTCTGACCCAGGAATACGAATATTCCCTTCTGGCAACTGCTTCAAGCGGAATGGGCTATTCAAATGTTATCCGTACCCTTATCAGCGATGATGCAGATACAGGAATTTTGATTTCTGATATTCCTTCCAGCTATGTGGGAAAAACATATGGTGAGTACAACGAGCATCTTAGAAAGAACGGTTATCCGGGAGGAATTCTTGTTGGTCTTCTTTTGAATACAGGAAACTTTCACCAGAGAAGAAAGGATGCTTTGCGGGAAGCCCACAAAAATCCTGATGTAAAAAAAGTTATCAGCAATCTTAAAAAGGTAAAATCCCTTAAGAGTAACGAGCCTGTTTTGACTCCGCCGGAAAATTATGTGATTCAGAAAAATTCCAAGGCAATTCTTGTTAAGGGAAAGAAAATTGATATGTCGGAGGCAGAGTAATGAAAGAATTTGACGAAGTTTTACCATTTATTCTGCGCCTTTCTCTTTTTGAAGATTTTTCCAGGGACAATCCTGATGATGTGAGAATTCTTAAGGTTCTTTATGATAATTTTACGGTAAAGGAATTCAAGAAAAAGGATGTGATAATAAAAGAGGGAGATTACGGAGATCTTTTTTTTATTCTTTTGAACGGCTGTATTCGCATTTACAGAAAGACACCTGCGGGTGATAAAATTGCCCTGGCAAATTTGAGTGCTGATCAGGGGATTTTTTTTGGAGAAACAGCCCTTATCAGTAAGGAAAGCCGTTCTGCAACTGTAGAAGCCGCAACTGACTGCCGGGTTATTGCAATTTCTTCAAAGAAATTTCATGCAATCTGCGAAAAAGAACCAGTTCTGGGCTATCGTGTGGTAATGAAAATTGCCGGTATAATGGCAAATACTCTGCGGGACTGCAACAGTGACAAAGCTACCCTTTACGAAGCCCTATTTAATGAGATTGAATACGGAGATTAAGGCTTAAGCTTCCAAAGGCAAGGGTTGCGCAAAGGCATTATTAATAAGTTTTACAAATAAAAAGCGCTTTGGTCGGCATTGCCACGGTCCAAAAAACGCGCATTAATGCGCTAGACGCTGTTTGTGGCTATGGAACTATTATATGCCGCTTTCGCGGCAACCACAAACAGAGTCT
>JAILKG010000186.1 GCA_024693915.1 Treponema sp. | reverse complement strand
TATAGTTTTCATAAAAATCTTTATAATCAGTAAATTCTGTTCTTTCTAGAAATTCTTCAAGCATATAATCCTCAATTTTAATCAATTCCACTTACATTATTACTGCAAGAAACTTTGCATTTTTTCCGTTCAAGGCCTGCATTCCGTGAGGCTTACTTGAATCAAAATAAAGGCTGTCCCCTTCTGCCAGAATAAGTTCCTTGCCATCGATTACCACTTTCATTGAACCTTCAATCATGTACTCAAATTCGTGGCCCGGGTGAGAATTAAAGTGAATCTCCTTAGTTTCCTCCGGTGTAATAGAAACGATAAAAGGGTCAGCCTTTCTGTTCTGAAAACCGGCTGCCAGAGCCTGATACTTGTAATCCTTTCTTCTGTCTACAGAAAGACCTTTGTCTTTTTTTGTAAGGCAGTAAAAATGCATGTGAGGTTCCTGACCTGAAATCAAAACGCCAAGGTCAATACCATACTTTTTTGACATAGACTGTAAAATTCCAACCGGAATATCAACCTCGCCCGACTCATAGCTTTTGTACTGCTCAACCGAAATTCCGCACACAGCGGCAGCTTCTTCCTGGGAAACATCCATAATTTCCCTGAGCCCGATAAGTCTGTCTGCAACAGCTTTGATTTCTTCGTTCATATTTTTCTCCCGGAAGCCTAAGGCATCCTTACAAAGAGAATACTAGCGGAAAATAAGATTTTTTTCAAGAAAAAACTTTAGTATTTTTAAAGTTTTTTAATTATTTTAAAGTTTTATTTTGCAGAGCGGAGAACCAGAATATCCCGCTCCTTTCCGTGCTTGTCTTTAACACTTGTAAAAAGACGCTTTTCTTCAAAAGATGTCTGGATTTTTTCTGCGGCTTCAAAAAGAGACTGACCAAGATAAAGAGTATTTCTGGAAAAAACTTTTTCTTCACCTTCCTTAAAAGAGGGTTTTTCTTTTTTAAAAGCCTCTTCCAGAGCGGCCTGTCCTCCGCTTAAAATGCGGCTGGCTTCGTTCATTCCTTCTCCAACATAATTTCTGTGGCGGGCCAGATCTACAAAAGGAATACATTTTCCCATCAGGGCAGAAGTACGGATTGCAAAAGGTTCTTTTTCTCCGTCAGAAAGAAATTTAATTCCGCACATAAGATTTTCCAGAAAAGAAAGAGCCACCTCTTCCCTGCACTTGTCGGCAATTATGTAGCAGCCGTCCCCGGTTGGGACGAATAAATCGATGAATATTTTTCCGGAAAAAGAAAAGCGGTTGGATAAAACCTGAGTCATTATGTAGCGCTGAAAAACATAAATTTTGTAAAGCTGTTCACGGCTGGAACTTTTGGAAAAGCCCACAATGTCTATCAAAATTATGAACTTTTCTTTTTCTTCTGCATTCTGCAAAAGGGGTAAGGGAGCCCTGGAAATATTAAGGATAGCGGCATTTCTGGCCTTTTCAGCCCTTTCAACAGCTTTTTCTTTCTGTTCATCGCAAAAATCCTTAGAAAAAATTGATTTTGCGCTTTCCTTAAGCTCTTCTAAGTTCATTATTCCTCTGTTTCAGAAGGCTCTTTCTCTAATCCGGGAAAACCTTCTTCCCCTTTTTCTTCTTTATTTTCAAGACTTTCCTCCGGCTCTTGTCTGCCTAAAGAAGCCTCGTTAACATCATCAGTATTTACAGAACCATCAGCCTTGTAAACTTCAAGAATTCTTAAAGTATTCTGCAGTTCCTTAATCTGCATTCTCATCTGGGCAATAACAGCATCTTTGGAAGAGCCCATAGCAGCCCTGGTGGCATCCTGCTTTTTCCTTTCAGCATTTGCAAGTTCCCTGGCTTCTTCAATGGAGTCAACTACAATACCAATAATTACGTTCATGATAATAAGAGCTGCAATAAAGGCGTAACTTACAAAATAAAACCAGGTTAAGGGATGGGCCATAACAATAGGCCGGGTTATTTCGCTTACCCAGGAATCAAATGTCATTACCTGAAGCAGGGTTATAAAGGACTTTCCAAGATTCCCGAAAAAATCAGGATAATCAATGGCAAAAATATAGGTTCCGATTATGGCATAGGCGTACATAAAAACAATGAGCAGGCAGCCCGTCCACACAATACTTGGAAGAGCGTTCAGGATTGCCTTAAAAATTACACGGAGATTTTCAAAATTGTTTACAAGTTTTAAAACCTTAATTGCCCTCAGGCTTCGCACAGTCCTTAGCATTCTGAAAGAACGGAAAACTCTGAAAAATCTGGCCAGGGCAAAATAAGGAACGGAAGGCAAAATGGAAACAAGAACGATAATCAGGTCAAAAATATTCCAGCGGTTTAAATGAAAACGGTAGATGCCGTCCTTTCCCACCCTTTTTTCGCCAAAAAAGCTTTTATTAAAGGCAATGAATTTTATTACCAGCTCAACAATAAAAATTACAAGACAGATTAAATCAACCCAGTAAAAAACCTTAAAATATTTCATTTTAAGAGAGCGCACGGTTTCAAGACCCATGGAAATTACATTCACCATGATTACAAAAAGCATGAAAATTTCAAATGGAGAATCGCAGTCACCGTCTACATATTCTCTGAGAGGTCTTTTTAACTTAAAGGGGTTTTTCACAAGCAGTACTCCTGAAAGGACAATTTATTTGAGAATAAATTATACCATGAAATTAAAAATATAAAAGAATTAATCGAAGATTATCAGATATATATGTATTTTTTTTCTTAAACCCTGTCATAAAATCTGTATAAATAAAAGAACTAAAATTAAAGCCGGAAACTTTTACAAATAAAAAAAAGCGGAATCTGCCATTTTCAGGCAAACTCCGCCTATTCTATAAAAACTACAGGTTTTACCCTATAAGTGTAATTTAGCCGTCAATAGCTCCAACTAATACAGAAGCAAGAATACTCTTCCAGTTTACAGAGCCATCTTCTGCAAGATTTTTAGAAGTTTTCTTTTTAAGTAAATCCGGCGGCATTGAACCTCTGTCATCAAAAGAATCTTTTGTCTTAAGATGCTGCCAGATCATAACCCAGGTAGAACGATTCATAGTAAAAGCAAAATCCTCTGAACCAGCTCCTTCTGGATAAGACTTAAAGAGGAATTTTCCGTTATCAGCTAAACCTTCGCAAATTGCATTAAGAACATTACTGTCTGCATCAGCTCCAGGAATAATTACAACATTCAATCCATCAACCAGTTCTACACCGCTTGCCAGAATCTTTGATGTATCCACACCATCTCTCTGATATGCAAGATAGCAGGAAAGTTCAACAATTCCTGAGTCGGCTTCATAAGTATAAGTATATTCATACCAGGTATCATAGCAGTCAAACTCATTTGCAATTTCATCACAGCCTGTGAACATAAATGCAGACAGGGCTAAAGCCATTGCTGCAAAAACAGAAAAAATTTTCTTCATAATTTTCAACTCCTCTAACATCTCTCCAATGTTAAAGAATTATAACACTGCATTATATTTTTTACAATTATAATTTTTTAAAAAAATCGCCTTCACAATAGCTGCTTCCCATAAAAAAAGGAGCCCGGTCATTTAAACGCAGGGCCCCTTTCTTTCTATCAGCATAAAAAAGATTTACTCTTCCTTGTAATCCTTACCGAATGCATACTCGATGGTTGCAATGTTAATCGGGTTAAACTTTTTGTTGCGGGCAGAAATTGCTTCGTCCAGAGCATATTCAAAAGGCTTAACACCGCTTATCATTCCTGGAACTGCCTTTGCAAGACAGCCTAGAACAACCATGTTTGCACCACGAGGGTTATTTGTTTCATTTGCAATTTCGTTGCAAGGCAGGGCAATCTTTCTGATATCCTTTCTTTCCGGCTTGATTTCGATAAGGGAAGAATTATAGATTAAAAGTCCCCCCGGCTTTAAGGCTTTTTCAAACTTAACCATACTTGGCTTGTTCAATGCAACTACTACATCCGGCTTTTCAATTACAGGAGAAGCAACTTCTTCATCGCTTACGATAACGGAACAGTTAGCCGTTCCGCCTCTCATCGCTGCCCCGTAAGAAGGAATGTGAGAAACATATTTATCTTCACTCATACCAGCCAGAGCAAGAATTTTTCCTGCAAGGATTACACCCTGACCTCCAAAGCCGGCAAAAATTATCTCAGTTGTCATTTTGCGCCTCCATTAACAACTCCAGCCACAGGGCGGGCAGCTTCCGGGATATTTCCGGCAGGTAGGTCTCTGAATACTCCCAGAGGATAGTAAGGTTCCATCTGATCTTTTACCCAGTCGGCAGCAACTGTTGGCTGAACACCCCAGTTTGTTGGACACATTGAAAGAACTTCTACAAAGCTGTATCCCTTTCCTTCCATCTGATACTGGATTGCCTTTTTGATGGCTGCCTTAGTCTTGTTGATGTGGGCTACATCGTAAACAGCGCAGCGTTCAATGTATTTTGGTTCAACCAGAGTATTCAAAAGTTCGCAGGCACGGATTGGATAACCAACATCGTCAGCATTTCTTCCGTAAGGAGTGGTTTTTGTAACCTGTCCTACAAGAGAAGTTGGTGCCATCTGACCTCCGGTCATTCCGTAAATTGCATTATTGATAAAAATAACGCTGATATTTTCACCACGGTTTGCAGCATGAACGGTTTCAGCAGTTCCGATTGCAAGAAGGTCACCGTCCCCCTGGTATGAAATTACAACTTTATCAGGGTGAACCCTCTTCATTCCGGTTGCAACGGCAGGAGCACGACCGTGAGCGGCTTCACAGGTGTCTACATCAATGTAATTGTAGGCGTAAACTGCACAGCCTACTGGAGCAACAAGAAGTACCTGGCTCTGAATATTTAGCTCATCAATAATCTGACAGATAAGCTTATGTACAATTCCATGACCACAGCCACCGCAATAGTGGGTAGGAACATCTTTTAAGGATTTTGGATATTCATATTTTTTAGACATAGCTTTTCACCTTCTCAACAA
This sequence comes from Treponema sp., assembly GCA_024693915.1. GTDB lineage: Bacteria > Spirochaetota > Spirochaetia > Treponematales > Treponemataceae > Treponema_D. Next base: position 23,977 of record JAILKG010000186.1, on the reverse strand, counting down.
CAGCATCTAAAGACGGGATAACTCCACCCGGCTCGCCGTAAAAATCAACATCGCTTACTTTGTGACCAGAATACAGTTTTACATCCTGTACCATCTGTCCCATAGACATTTCTACAGTAAGAATACGCTTTGCATTTGCGCAGGCTTTTTCGATTTCCTTTTCCGGGAAAGGCCAGAGGGTTATAGGACGGAAAAGACCTGCCTTGATTCCCTGATCTCTAAGGATTTTTACAGCCTTTTTGCAGACACGGGCACAGGTTCCGTAAGCGCACAGAACATAGTCGGCATCGTCGCACATAAAGCTTTCCGACATTGTTTCGTTTTCCTGAATCTTTTTGTAGTTTTCAAAAAGTTTTTTTGTGTGAGCATTAAGCTCTCCGTCAGGGCCACTGAGCTTGAGGGAATAAATTTTGTTCTGCTCCCTGTCGCTGGTTTTTCCTGTTAAAGCCCATGGTTTTTCAGGAAGTTTTTCAATGAAGTCCGGAAGAACGCAAGGTTCGCTCATCTGTCCCAGGTAACCGTCGCCCAAAATCATGCAGAGAACTCTGTATTTGTCGGCAATTTCAAAAGCCTTTACAGTGCAGTCAGCCATTTCCTGAACAGTTCCAGGAGCGATTACAACAACGTGATAGTCTCCGTTTCCACCGCCTCTGGTTGCCTGAAAATAGTCACCCTGAGCGCCGGCAATGTTTCCAAGTCCAGGACCACCCCGCATCATGTTTACAACAACAGCAGGAAGTTCAGCTCCGGAAATATAAGAAATTCCTTCCTGTTTTAAAGAGATTCCAGGAGAAGAAGATGATGTCATACAGCGGGCACCGGCAGCGCTTGCTCCCATTACCATGTTGATTGCGGCAAGTTCACTTTCAGCCTGAAGGAAGGTTCCCTTTACTTCAGGAAGGCGCTTTGCCATATAAGCCGGAATTTCATTCTGAGGAGTGATAGGATAAGCAAAATAAAAACGACAGCCGGCTCGAACTGCAGCTTCTGCTATAGCCTCATTTCCTTTCATTAAAACTTTGTTTGCCATTATTCTGCCTCGATTTCAATTACACTGTCAGGGCACATAGTTGCGCAAAAACAGCAGGCGATACAAAGCGCCTCATCACTACACTCAGGGTAGTTTACACCCTGACCATTGGTTTCTTTTGACATTCCTAAGATTTTTTTAGGACAGACGCGTATACAAAGTCCACAGCCCTTGCAGCGCTCAACATTGATTAAAGGTCTTCCCTTTGCCATTAGACTCCACCTTGCAGCTATAAAAGCCGCTCAGATTTTTGGATTTTTCTTATAAAGTAATTTTAAAGCTTTCCGCTAGTATATAGAAGAGACGCCTTTCTTTCAATATTTGAGGGGATAAAAAATGCAGTTTTACTAAAGAAATTTAGTGATATTTAAGTACAGATTTTTACTGAGAATGCAGTTTGCCTGGAAAATCAGAACCTTCCACCTATTTACACAAAAAACAGCGAACCCGGTGATTATTCCCTGCCTGGTAAAAATCCGGGAGAGACTGACCACACATTTCTTTTCTTTCCTTGCAGCGGTGAAAGAAAGGACAGGCATTTTCTTTTTGCAGAACAGTTTTTACTTCCAGATTTGACTCATTTGAAGAAATTCTTGTTCCCTCAAAAAGCAGTTTTGTATATGGATGGAGGGAATCCTTGTAAAGAGTCTTTGCATCTCCTTCCTCAACAAGAACGCCCCGGTACATTACACCGATTCTGTCACAAAAATATGAAGCAACCCTCAGATCGTGAGTAATAAAAATATAGCTTAAATTTCTTTCTTTTTTTAAGCTTGTCAGAAGATTGATAACTTGCCCCTGAATGGAAACATCCAGAGCTGAAACAACTTCGTCACAGATTAAAAGTTTTGGACTCATTACAAGGGCCCGGGCAATGGAAATTCGCTGGCGCTGACCACCAGAAAACTCCGCAGGCCGGCGAAAGAGGTCATCCTGACTCAGTCCTACTTCACTTATTATTTTTGATGCAAGCTCAAAGGCTTCTTTTTTACCCTGCCACTTTGAAGAAAACTTAAGGGCGCTGGTCAGTACATCAAGAACGGTAAGGCGGGGATTTAAGCTTTTTGCAGGATCCTGAAAAATATATTTTACCTGCTCCCTGTAAGCCCTCTTTGCTTTTCCATTTAAAGAATGAACATCAAGAGGCTCTGAATCTTTTTCCGGATAAAAAAGAACGCTTCCGGACGTTTTTCCATAGAGACCTATACACAGGCGGGCTGTAGTAGTTTTTCCACAGCCTGATTCACCTAAAAGACCATAGGTAGAGCCCCTCTGCACAGAAAAAGAAACATCATTCACGGCATAAACTGTATTTTTATTTCTTGAAAAAAAGCCTGCTTCAAGAGCAAATTCTTTGGAAAGATTATTTATTTCCAGAATATTATCTTCTTTGGACATATCTTCTTTCATTGTAACATCCTTTTTCAGTCTAAACAAAAAAGATTTCAGAAATAAATACTACTGCGCAGCTTATGCAGGCAACTGGAAAAATTCCAAGCCCAAACCAGGAAACAATTATTCCCAAAACAAGGGCAATTATTCCAGAGTAGATACTTTGGGTTGCTTCGATTATAGCAGGGAAAGTCATTACTGAAAGAGTTACATAGGGCAGATAGTGCATAAAAGAACGGATAAAGACATTTTTTATTGGTTTTCTAATGAGCGTAAGAGGAAGAACCCTGATTAAATAAGAAACGAAAAATGCAGTAAAGATTGAAGCATAAATCTTAAATGTCATAATTTTTCCTCCTCTGGGGAAGGTGTGTTTTCCGCGGTGTTTGTAATTCCTTTGGCCCCGGCAGTGTCCCGATTCTCAAGAGAAACATTCTCCTCCGCTTTATCTGCATCACTGTTAGCCCCGGCTATGTCACACTCCTCTGCTGTAACCTTGTTTTCCGGATTATCTGCATCCACTTCTTCTTTTACGGGCTTTATCAGGGCTACAAGAGAAGTAATTACAAGTGTCAGAATAATTGTTCTGCTTCCAGAAGAAATTTCTTTTACAAAAGGCAGCTTTGAGGAAGCAAAACTCAGGGCAAAACTTACAAGAACTGTAACAAGAATTACAAAATCTTTTCTTGCAGGAGGAATTATTATGGCAAGGAACATACCATAGAGGGCAACTGAAAGAGCGCTCACAACCCTCAATGGAAGAATGTTTCCCGCAAGAATTCCAAGACTGGTTCCTATACTCCAGAGAGGAACAGCGGCAATAATGGCTCCGTAATTATAGGAAGGCTCTACAAAGCCTCTTCTTCCAACGGTGATTGCAAAAATTTCGTCTGTTATTCCAAATCCAACTAAAAAACGGTGAAAAAAAGGTGTTCTGGAAGAAAACTTCTGGGCAACGGCGCAGCTCATAAGAAGATAGCGGGCATTTACAACCAGTGTGATTATGGCAATTTCAGCAAGAGAAGAGCCGTTCTGTATAGAAGTAAAAAGTGCGTATTCACCTGCAGATGCAACATTCAAAAAAGAAGCAATAAAGCCCTGAACAGGGGTAAGAGAAGCATTTTTTGCAACTATCCCCAGAGAAAAAGCCACAGCAAAATAGCCCAAGCCAATTGGAAAGCCATCCCTAAGACCTTCCAAAAATCCGTTCGTTTTCATAATTTATGAATAATAGCGCAAAGAAAGACTTTTTGTAAGTATATTGAAAGGATTATATAGGGTATTCCTTTTCCTGCCTTGTTTTTTTATCTGTATGCCATTAAAATAATAGAATATGAAGAAACTGTCCTTTTTTGCTATTCTTTCGCTTTTTTCTTTATCATTTTCTGCCTTTGCTGCAGAACGTCCTGTTGTAAAAGATATTCAGGCAGTTACGGGAAGTGGAAACAGAATAAATGTCACCTGGATACTTCCCCGGGATACCCAGTCTCCTGTTACCCGACTCTTTCTATACAGAACCTTAAAACCAGTGGGCTCATTTTACGATATTTCTGACCTTGAGCCCCTTGCAACTCTTTCTTCAAATATTTCAAGTTTTATCGACAATGTAAACGACTACCGGGATTATTACTATTCCGTAACCTGCGAAACAGCAGGAAGAGAATTTGACATCATTCTTCCATCTATAAATTCAACTGTAAATGGAGTTCACCTCAAACTTCCTGAAAAAAAAGCAGAAACGGAAGCCAGCCTTTCCGGAAAAGAAAAGAGCTATTCCGTAGAAAGTTTAAGAGACATGCCTCTTCCCTACCTTGACCTGATGGAAAGCAGAAACCGCACTCCCCTCAAAATGAGCGACAAGGCCCGTTCAATTGCAAGGGAACTTGCCATGCAGTCTGAAGTAAAAGAAAACCTGATTACAGAGCCCTATGTTTTTGAGGAAGATTTAATCAGCCCTGACAGCGGAGACGATTTTCTTCTGTTTGAAATTTTAAGAAATTATTTTATTCAAAGACAATACGGACAGACAATCAACCGTCTGGAAAAGCTGATTGCCACAAACCGAACAAAAAGTGTAACCTCTAGGGCAAAATTCTATCTTGGAGAATCTTATTATTTTACAAAGCACTATAAAGAAGCCTGCCAGACCTTTCTTTCCGTTTATGATGAATATCCGCCTCTGGCAAAAAAATGGATAGACTCTTCCCTGGACATGTATCAGCTTCCTGAAGAAGAATAGTTTTTAATTTAAGGTCGGACTAAAGCCTGCTGTCTCAACTCTGATTCACCTGGCTTAAAAATTAAATCAGAATCAAATCTAATAAATACTTCTGATAATATCCATAAAGGATGGAGTGCGTCTGATACCCAAATCTTCAGCAGTAAGGCCGGCTTTTTTGTTAAGAGGTTCTCCGTTAACATCTGCAGATGGAGCGCTCTCGTTTACAGGAATATCGTTTGTCCCCGCTGCAGTTGCCTCAGGGGAAGCAGGCTGACTTATGAGCACCAGAAGATCCCCCACATTAATCCGGTCATAAAAACCCTTGTATTCCAGAAGACCTTCGGAAATTTCTTCTGAACAGGTTCCCACGGTAAAAGTTCCAAAGATATCACTTTCCTTGTATTCTACTCCAAAGGCTGTTCCGGAAGGACGAACCATGCCTTTTCTTACAATATCAAAAACCGCTCCTTCCCTGATATTTTCGCTTAAGCCCAGATCGCAGAGAAGAGTTTTTCCATCGCGAGCGATAATTTTTCCCACAACAGGAAGATGAGCCATAATTTCTGAACGGAAACGGCGGAAAACCAGAGCATGCCTCATATTTCCCGTTCCATAAATGGTATTTTCACTAAGAAGGTATCCTGTTCTTCCAGAATAAACTGAATAATCAAGAGAAATATCCCGGCTTCCTTCATCCTGGTTGAGCATTACAAAATAGTCGATTCCGTTTTTGCGGGCATTCTGATAGGCTTCTGCAAAACCAGAAACTTCCATCACCTGGGTATCAACCGAGGCTTGAGCCAGAGCAGTGAACACATCCTTAGCAAAAAGAGCGGCAGTTTGATTTCCTTCTGCATGATAAAGATGCATACTGCTTTTTACATAGTAGAGACCTATTTTCCACCTTGTTTTATCAAGATAAAAAGGTTCAACCTTCCATTTTTTTGCAAGAGAAGACTGAAGAATATCGGTGTAGGCTTCAATGGTATCTTCCATCATCACATCAGAAAGGCTCTTTTTATCTGAAGAGGCAGAAGACAGGGCTGAGGAGGAAGAATTCTGCAGACTTGCAGATGAAGGACTTGCCCCTGCATTGTCAGAACCGGCACTTCCAATGCCACCTCTTTCTCCGTCTCCGTCAAAAGATGCTTCTTCCTGCAATTTTCTGTTTTCAGTTATAAAAAGAAGCTGGTCTAGATAAAGTTCATTCAATCCGCTTAAAGAAAGCATTCTTGCATAACTCAATCGGGCTTCTTCATTGGAAGGCTGAATTTTCAGTGCCCTCTGGTATTCCCAGGAAGCTGAAGCCTTGTCATAACGGGCAGAAGCTTCTTTTGCCTGATTTACATGGTAGTTAGCCCATTCTGTCCGCCTGCTGTCCTCCAGTGGAACAATCTCATTTACAGAAAGCTCCAGTGAAGCCCTCATAATTTCGTCATCAGGAGTAATTCTTAAAGCCGCAGCCCAGGTATTAATAGCCTCTTCCTTGCGGCCACTCTGATAAAGAGCCTGTCCCTTCAAATACCAGGCAGAAGTATGTTCCCTGTCCCGGGCAATTCTGAAATCACAGATTGAAATTACTTCATCGTATTTTTTCTGCTCGTAAAGACATTTTGCAAGAAGCTCATAAGAACGGTCATAGTTTCCGTTAATGCTGACGCTGATTCGGCAATGTCTTTCTGCGCTTTTTACATCACCCTTCATGGCATAAATAATTGCCGCCAGATAGTGAACTTCTGCTTCCCCAGAATAATGAGCCAGAGCAGAATCGATAAAGTGACGGGCATTGTCGTATTTTCCCATTCTGGCAGAAACAAGAGCCAGACTCAGAAGAGCCTTTCTGTTCTTTCCCTGCCTTTTTAATGCTTCATTGTATTCTGCTTCGGCGCCGGAATATTTTCCATCAAATAAATCCAGTTCAGCAAGTCCAAAGCGGGCTTCCACATTATTGGGATATTTTTTAAGGATTTTTTCAAAAATCTGGCGGGCTCCGGAAAAATCTTCCAGAGCAATCAAAGTCATTCCCCTCAGATTATCCAGACGGCTGTCATCTTTCAGATATTTTTCTGCTTCATCAAGCTGAACCAGAACCAGATCAAATTCACCCAGCATATATGAACACTGAGCAAGAGAAAACCAGGCTTCCGCATAAGACGGATTTTGGTTCACAGCCTGAAGGAAACACTCTCCTGCCTTGTACCATTCTTCATTTTTCATATATGCATTTCCTTCATCAAAAGAAGAAACTGCAGAGCCATTTAAATTCTGGCCATAATTCTGAGAATAAAGAGAATTTATTGCTAGCAAAAATACAGAGACAAGACAGACTTTTTTACTATTCTGAATCAGTTTTATCTTTCTCATCATCGGATCCTTTTTCTGATGAAAGTTTTACAAGTTTAATAAGATTAATACGGTGACCTTCCATATCCTGAATGATAAAATCCCAGCCATTCCATGAAGCCTTTTCATATTTAACAGGGATTTTTCCAAAGAGATCAAAAGCAAAACCACCAAGAGAATCAAAATCTTCTGCAGGAAAATCTGCTTCAAGAATTTCGTTCAGGTCATCCAGGTCTACCCGGGCATCACAGAGCCACATGTCCTTGCCTACATTGATTACATCTTCTCTTTCATTGTCAAATTCGTCCTGAATATCACCAACTATTTCTTCAATAATGTCTTCCATTGTGATGATGCCGGCAATTCCACCGTACTCGTCTATTGCAATGGCAATATGGAGATGGCGGCGCTTGAACTCCCGCAAAAGGGTGTCGATGCGCTTGGATTCAGGAACAAAAAATGCTTTTCTGATAATTTTTTCAAGGGAAATATTTTCATTTTTTGAAAGGGCATAAATCAAATCTTTTACATACAGTACACCAATTACATTGTCGATAGACTCAGAATAAACCGGAAAACGTGAATGACCGCTCTTTCTGATTTTTTCAAAAAGTTCATCCCGGCTTACATCAACAGGAATAAAATCAACATCGATTCGTGGAACCATAACTTCCTTTACGGCTGTTTCACTTAATTCTTCAATTCCCTGAATCATGTCTTTTTTTTCTTCAGCAATTATTTCCTGCTGTTCTGCAGTGAGCTCATCACTTCCATGATTTTGTTTTACTTTTTTATGATGAAAAAACATCTGTTTCCCCTGTTTATTTTAATTCGGCGCCCAGCCAGAAAAAAAAAGTTCTAAAGCAACCCTGCCACTACCCCGGCGACTTAATTTTTTTAAACTGCAAGTTAAGCCTAAAAGAGCAAAATTACAATATCTGGTAATCTGCAACTTCTCCCAGGATTTTTTCCTGAAGGACCAGCATTTCGCACTCTGGCTCACGCCCTTTTTCAATATGCTCTTCCCCGTGGTCGTAGCCGTTTATATGAAGAAGACCATGAATTAAAAGCCTCTTCAGCTCTGTATTCTGGCTGACATCAAAATATTCTGCATTTTTTGGAAGAGTTTCCAGGCTTAAAACAATATCCCCGGCGCTGAACCACTTTCCCTCATCATCCTGATATTCTTCCCCGTTTTCAAAAGAAAGAACATCTGTAGGAGCATCAATTTCTCTGTACTCCTTATTTAAATTCTGAATAAAAGGATCGTTACAAAAAAGAAGAGAAACTTCTTCCCCGTCAATTTCGAGCCTTTCCATAATTTTATAAAGAAACGCCTCTGCTTTATCAAGCCAGGCAGGACTTTCAAGGCCTTCTTCCATAGAAATAAGAACTCGGTTAGACATACAATTTTACCTCTGTAAGAGTTTTTTCACCTAATACTGAATCCGTAGCTTTTTTTGATGAAGATTTTTTTTCAGCAGCTTTTTCACCTGCCTTTTCGCTTTTTACAGCTTCTTTTTCAATTTTAGAATCAGAAACTTTTACATCCCCGCTTCTGGATTCTGCATTTTTTGAATCAGTAGCTTTTTCCGAAGCTTTCTCAACAGCATCAGTCTTTTTATCTTCCTGGCCCTGAGAGGAATCTGCTGAAGGATCCTTCTGAGAAGGATATTTTACACGGTTATGGTAAACACCCACTAAAAGCTTTACGAAGGACTCTTTTATTTTTGTCAAATCGCTGAAGGTCAGAGAACAGTCGTCCAGCTGGTGATTTTCGATTTTTTTGTTTACAAGAGTCTGAATGAATTTTTCAAGTCTTTCCTCTGTAGGATTATCCAGAGTTCGAGAAGCGGCTTCAACAGTATCCGCAAGCATTACAACAGCAGATTCCTTTGAGCGCGGCGGATGACCAGGATAAGTGTAATCGCTTGGATTTACATTAGGGTCGATTTTCTGGGCTTTATCAAGAAAATATGCAATAGTGCTGTTTCCGTGAGATTCTTCTATAATATCAATTACAACCTGAGGCAAATGAAGCTGGCGGGCTTTTTCAACACCCTTCCTAACATGGCTTCTAAGAATTGAAGCAGAAAGGTTTGGACTGATTCCGTCATGTTTGTTTGATTCACCGGCAGGTATATTTTCTGCAAAATACTCACTCTGGTCGATTTTTCCAATATCGTGATACCAGGCACCAACCTTTGCAACCAGAGAATTTGCTCCGATTTCCCGGCAGGCATTTTCAGCAAGCTGACCAACCATCTGAGAATGCTGATAAGTTCCGCTGGCAGTTACGAAAAGTTTTTTCAAAATTGGAACATTTGTATCCAGCAAATCCATCATTCTGAAAACAGACGATGTGTTTAAAATCCATTCTATAGGTGTAATCAGAGCCAGGGCCAAAATTCCGGAAAGGAAGCCGTTCAGGGCAACTCCCCCCAAAAGAATTCCCAGACTGGAAACTGTCTGCTGGTTAAAAATTACTGAGAACATATAGATAAAAACAACATCCACAAGAGCCAGAACTAAAGCCACAAAAACCATGTGAATTCGCTTTTCAATTCTGTTTACAATGATGCTTGCAGCAATACAGGTTGCAATGGTGTATAAAAATGGAACAATTTCAAAAGAAGAAGCGTCAAAAACTCCCAGAGAAAGAATTATGGAAAAGAGCATGGCGCTTAAATTTCCATAAAGGATGGCATCAATCAAAACGAACATAGTAGAAGGAATCAGGATGGTCAGCATTATGGAAGAAGTTACAAAAGGCGCCTTGGCACCAAAGGCAGTTGCAGCGTAAACCATGAGAAAGCATACAACCTGAAAAACAAATTCCCTGACCATAGCCTTTCTGCCCAAAGGTGCATGGGCAAAAAATATTGCCCACAAGGTTAAAAGTGCCAGAAGATAAAGTTCAGAATCAGCAAAAGAGCGTAAATCCAGATAAACCGGAGATTCTGCCATTTTTTTGAGCTTTGCGTAAGCTTCTTCAGTAATAGGAAAGCCCTGTCTGATGATTTTTTCACCTTCTTCTATATATACAGGATTCAGTTCATCTGCGGGAATGGACTTTGGGGCATAAATTGTCTTAAAAGCAATCTGACCGATTTCAAAATCGTCCAGTTTAAAGCTTGCAATAGTCTCGCTGGTAGCAACATTCATAAAATTCAGAACAGTTACCGCCATGTAGCCCAGAAGAATCAGGAGAATAATCTTGTATCTCCTTTTTAAAAAGTCTAAGGCTTTGGAAAAAGAGTTTTTTTCCGCCCCCAGGCCCCAGGAATTATTTGAATTATTCTTTTTCATTTTCGTACGCCCTTACAATTTTTTTGACCAGAGGATTACGAACAACATCCTCCGCTGTCAGGCGAATCATTCCGATTCCCTGAATTCCCTGTAAAAGACCTGTTGCGTGAAGCAGACCTGAAGGGATTTTTTTTGGTAAATCTATCTGGGTGATATCTCCGGTAATAAAAACTTTGGAGTTTTCACCCATTCTGGTTAAAAACATTTTCATCTGCTCTCTAGTAGTATTCTGAGCTTCATCAAGAATAATCACAGAATCTGAGAGAGTTCTTCCCCTCATATAAGCAAGGGGAGCAATTTCTATCATCTGGGCATCCATAAGGCGGGAAACAGTTTCATGAGGCAGGAGTGCGTTCATGGAATCGTAAAGAGGCCTGAGATAGGGATTGATTTTATCTTCCAGAGCCCCCGGCAAAAAGCCCAGATTTTCACCCGCTTCTACAACAGGTCTGGAAATTATCAGCTTCTTTTTTTGATGGGACAAAAGAAGTTTTAAGGCTTCTGCAACAGCAAGAAAAGTTTTACCACTTCCAGCCGCTCCGTAACAGAAAACCAGATCATTTGTCCTCATGGAAAGAATATAGTCAGCCTGATTTTGGCTTCTGGGATATATTTTTTTTACCGCACCAGGCACGATTATTGAAGTACTTTCAAGGTCGGCTTTTTTTTCTATATTCAGAACAGAAGCAATTATATCCTGATAATTTACGCTGCCCGAATAAGGAATATCATTTATTTCGTCTACAACCCTGTCGATAATGTACTGAAATTTTTCACGGACAGATGAATCCTCTGTATCAACAGAAAGCTCATTTCCCCTTGTAAAAACAGTTGTACCAAGATGTTCTTCGATGAGTCTTAAATTGTTGTCGTTTGTGCCGCAAACACAGGAGAGAACCTGACTGTCCGGCACAACAATCGTATATTCATTCACTAGCTTTTAATTGTAAAGTGGGAGGGCTTTTGTGTCAATGTCAGCCGAGAGCCTCTTGTTAGCATAAGGTCTCCTCATTATAATTTTCGCTTATAATAAACAATGATTTTCATATATAGCCAAAAAATCGGGTCCCAGCGACGACGAAAATCAGGGAACCTTCCCCCAGGGGTCCCGTCCCTAATTTTCGTCTGCGTCCCAATTTTTTGGCTTCACATGTTTTCGTGTTTTCATATGCAGTTCGATAATTGGGAAGCCTTGTGCTAAAGTTAAAATGAAGCATTCCCCGGAACTGCAATACTCCAGGCAAAATGACGGGCTTACAGCATTCCCCGGGCTTTTGCTACTTCAGCTGAATCTGGGTCCACTCTTCATCGTAGTCTTTTGTAATTTCAGCCTTCATTGCAGACATTGGGTTCCATACGATTGAAAGAGAAAAATAAGGATCATAGGTGTAGGACTTTACTCCGCTGGAATCTGTCAAAAGTTTTGGTTCAATTTTCAAACTGGTAGTAAAATTCCAGTCGTGCATTTCGTGGGTCAGATTAAAGTTCATGCTCTTGATTTTAAAGCTGGAACTTTCTCTTAAAGAGTCATCATCAAAGCGGAAGCCGTTCATCAAATCAACAAAAGGATTTGTTTCAGCAGTCTCAGGATAAATTTCAGGTTTTACATATTTATAAATGGAAGAATTCTTTGAAGTTGCGGAGAAAGTCAAAGTCAAAAAATCCTGAATTTTAAGAGAAAGCGAAGGCGAGAAGGTGAAACTGCTGTTGGTCTGTCTTAAAAGATCCGCAGAAATATTGGTTGAAAGACCGGCTCCAAGATTTATTCTGTTTTTCCAGGCGTAAAGATTCTTTGTTCCAGTAGAATAAGACAGAGTAAATGAAGAAGGAAGAAATTCCTTTTCTTCTCTGGCAACCCACTTGCTGTCCTCAAAATCATAACCCGTTGTGTAAGACTGGGTATAGCTTGCAGAAAGATTTTTCCAGCTTACAGAAAAGCGCAGAGAATCGTGATATTCCTCTTCCCTATTGTATGAATAGGACTGGGTAAGCTTAAGGCTCTTAAAAAGAGTCAGGCTTAAGGACTCCTTAAAAGGCTGGTGAACAAATTCTGCATCCTCGCTTGCATCCTTTTTCTTTTCTCCTGTTTCTAAAGTCAGGCTGGTATTAGGAAAGCCCAGACGAACGGTTCCGTAATAAGCTTCTACCTGAGGTTTAAGGGTGGAAGTAAAGGTAAAACTCTGGGTAAATTTATTATCAAACTCGTTCAAAGCCAGGGTAAAATCCAGTGCATGAGTTGTAATGGACTTGGCAAGTTCACTCTCATCATCTTCATCAATCACTTCCCAGATAGGATTGTAATCATACTCAGGTTCGTCCTCTGGGCTTGTCACAGAATCCGAAACAAATTCTGTTCTAAGGATTTTGATGGAATTTCTGTAGGTTACACCCGTATCCTTAAAATGACTTAAATATGCAAAAGGCTTAAAGGAAAAAGAATTTGAGCTTGTTATATCCTGTTTGTGAGCCGTGTAATCAGATTTCAAAAGCTGAGTTTTAGAAGATTCCGAATACCAGATGGTCTCGGCTTTTCCCTCGCTGTCAGTTCCGTTTTCATGAATATAAGGATGTCCCTGCCAGACCGGACTATAAGAATTTGAATTTGAGAAACTTAAAAAAGATCCGCCGTAGCTTAGGGAATTATCAAGAGTTACCGGCAGCTTAAAAATATAGATTCTTGATTTCTGTCCTTCTTCTCCCCATTCAAAATCTTCTGCAGTATCAAGACTGGATGAATTATATGCAATCTGAGTGGTAAAGTTTGGTTTTACCGAATATTTTGAAGAAAAGGCAAAACCTCCGATGGAAAGAGAAGAAGAAGAAACTCCGGAAAGTTTTGGAAAAGCTTCTAATGGAAGAAGGCTTTCTTTTTCATCCTGTCCTTCAGAATCTTTTCCGTCAGAATCTTTTCCGTCCCCAGCAGTCTCAGAAGGCTTTCCTGATTTAGCCAGAAGAGAAGAATCACCAGAGCCAGCAGCTTTCTGACCGTTATTTTCTGCCAGAGCCCTTTCTTCTTCCTCCTTTCTCTTTCTCTCAATTTCCGCCTTCTGACTTTCTGTTAAAAGCTCCTCAGGCACTTCAAGAGGACTTACAAAAGCCGGGGCTTTTTTTTCAGAAGTAGTTTTGGAAGAAGTTGATGATGAAGAATAATTAAAGAGGGTTCCGCTCAAGGACATGGATGCAGTCAAAGGAGTAATCTGAGAAGGATAATAAAATTTTCTTAAAGGAGTATAAGTTCTCCACTGGGCTAAATCCCCGTCATGGGTAATATCATCATTGGTCAGAGCAGAACTTTTTGCGCTCATGGAAGAAAAAACCATGGAGGACTTTAAATCCATAGAAAGTGTGGAAATATATGGTTTTACAAGAGATGGCAGAGGCACTGAATAGGATGCACTGGCATTCCATGTAAAGGAAGAAATTTCGTTGATGGTTTCATCGTCTTTTTTGTCTTCTGTAGCTTCAAGAAGGTAACTAATCCAGTCCATTGACTCATTTCTCTGATCAAAATCATTGGAGAAAAACGGATCTGAATAAACAGGCAGTGCTAAAGACAGGTTAAAAGGCTTGGACATGGAAAGTTTTAAGTTAGCTGCATAACGGAAAGGCAGTTCCAGTCCAAGGAGATTGGATTTATCCATGTAGCGCTGGCCACCCTCGTAAACCGGAAGATAATTGTCATCTACCTTAAAAACTGTATTTGAAAAACCTGCAAGGAATTTTCCTTCAATATTGGTAATATATTTTTTTGGCTTGTAAATACCGTCCAGTCCCACCATGGCACCCAGATTGGTATAATAGTCTCCCATTATCTTTAAGTAATTGCTGGTATCTCCTTTGTAGTCTGCATCCAGATTATGGAGAATTAAACCTTCCCTCTGCTGTTCTTTTAATGAAGAAGGTTTTATAAAGTTAAAAAGGGCTTTCAGTTTTTCAGCCCCTTCGCTGTCATCGGAAGAAGTTGTAGTTGTGGAAGTCTCCATAGGTTTTCTTCCAAATAAGTAAAAGGTATTCTGATTAAAATAGCCCGCCCTGTTTTTGTAGCCGAATACAGGATTAAAAATCAATTCATCCTTTGGATAATAGAAGGCAGGAAAATAAAAAACAGGAACGACACCTACATAAAGCAAGGCATTCAAAAAGGCAAATTCACCACCAGGCAAAAGCCAGATTCTGCTGGCCTTGATATTCCAGTGAGGGTCCTCGTCATCACAGAAAGTAAGAACACCATCCTTAAAGGCAATTGTATTTGATTCACTGCGGCCAAAAACATCGCTTGCAACAACAAGAGTAGAACCGCTTGGAAGATTGATGGCATCGGATTTTGTCTGAACAACCCTGCCGTCATCAAAAACACCTTCCAGTGTGGCAGTGTTGAACATAAGGGAATCGGCAGTAACATTCTGGCTTCCTGAAGAAGCAGAGGTCATTTCCAGACTTACATTTCCGGACGCATACATCATCTCGCTGGTCCTGTCATAGCGGATTGCATCTGCAAAGATAACATTTTTGTTTTCCCCGCTTGTAACGGAGATGCGCACATCTCCTACAAGAACAACTACATCGTTTCCGGTTTCCTTATCCTTTTCATACTGAGTGTTCAGGGCGTTTTCGATTGTAATAACAGTCCTCTTGGCCTCTTCTGCAGAAAATGCAAGAGAGCCTGCAAAAAGCAAAGCAAAAAAGAGAAAATTAACTTTTTTAAGAAGACCATTAAAAAACATTTTTTTAACTCGAAGCACCTATTTTTTAAGCATATCCTTTATAAAACGCCCCGTAAAGGACTCTTCAACTTCTGCTACCTCTTCCGGCTTTCCTCTGGCAATAATGTTTCCGCCCCTAAAGCCGCCCTCTGGTCCAAGGTCAAGAATGTAGTCCGCCTGGCAGATAACATCCAGATTGTGTTCAATCATCAGAACAGTATTTCCCTGATTTACCAGCTTCTGAATCACTTCCATCAGCATCTTTACATCAGCAAAATGAAGTCCCGTGGTAGGTTCATCCATAATATAAAGTGTCTTCCCTGTAGAAACCCGGGAAAGTTCATTTGCCAGCTTTACCCTCTGAGCTTCTCCTCCGGAAAGAGTAAGGGCGTTCTGCCCCAGCTGAATATAGCCCAAACCAACAGACTTCAAAGTTTCCAGCTTTCTTGAAATGTGAGGAATAGAAACAAAAAAGTCACAAGCCTCTTCAATGGTCATATTCAGCACGTCGTTTATGCTCTTTCCCTTGTAGAGCACTTCAAGAGTTTCCCTGTTAAAGCGCTTACCGTTACATACATCGCACACGATGTTTACATCCGGCAGAAAGTTCATTTCAATTACAATTTCACCGGCTCCCTGACAGTTTTCACAGCGGCCGCCCTTTACATTAAAGCTAAAGCGCCCCTTCTGGTAGCCCCTGGCCTTGCTTTCAGGAGTGCTGGCAAAAAGATCCCTTATGGCATCAAAAACACCCACATAAGTTGCAGGGTTACTTCTTGGAGTTCTTCCGATAGGGCTCTGATCAATATTGATAACCTTGTCTATATTTTCAAACCCCTGGATTGACTCAAATTTTCCACAGGGATAGCTGGTCCTCATGATTCTGTTGCTCAGGGCAGGATAAATTACATCTGTCATCAGGGTAGATTTTCCGCTTCCTGAAACACCGGTTATGCAGGTAAAAGCCCCCAGAGGGAAAGAAGCGCTGACATTTTTCAGGTTGTGCTCTGTTACTCCGGAGATAGACAAAAACTTTCCGTTTCCACTGCGTCGAACAGAAGGAATATCCATCTTCAATGTTCCTGCAAGATACTGTCCGGTCTTGCTTTCAGCACACTTCATAACATCTTGAGGAGTTCCTGAAGCAACAATTCTTCCTCCGTGAACACCGGCACCCGGTCCCACATCGATTAAAAAATCCGCAGTCCTCAAAGTCTGCTCATCGTGTTCAACAACAATTACAGTATTTCCCTGATCCCTCAGGTAAAGCAGGGTATCAATAAGGCGCTGGTTATCTCTCTGGTGAAGGCCGATTGAAGGCTCATCCAGAATGTACATAACACCGCAAAGGGCAGAACCAATCTGGGTTGCAAGCCTGATTCGCTGGGCTTCACCGCCAGACAGAGTTTCAGCCGCTCTTTCAAGAGTCAGATAATCCAGTCCCACATTCTTCAAAAAGAAAAGCCGGCTCTTTATTTCCTTTAAAATCTGCTTTGCTATTTTTACTTCGCTTTCCGAAAGCTCCAGCTTGTCAAAAAAATCAATGGATTCCAGCACGCTCATGGAAGAAAGTTCATAAATGTTTTTTCCGCCAACCGTTACTCCCAGAGCTTCAGGTCTTAAGCGCTTTCCGTGACAGGTAGAGCATTCAGAAACAGACATGAACTTTTCTTCTATTCTAATGCGCTGGTTTTCACCCCAGGCTTCCGCATGCCGCCTCTTCATGTCCCCCATTACGCCAGTCCATGGGCGATTGTATTCAGAGTAACCTTCCCCGCTCTGCTTCTTATAAATCCACTTGATTTTTCTTTCCGGGTTTTCATCCCCCTGCATCAGAAAATTAAACTGTTCAGGAGAAAGCTCATTCAAAGGCGTATCCAGAGTAAAGGAGCCTTCCCTTGCAACAGCATCAAACATGGAATGGTTCCACTCGCTGTCCGGATTGTAAAAAGCCAGAGCCCCCTGATTAAAGCTTAAAGACATATCTGGGATAATCTTGCTTAAATCCCATTCCATTTTTTCACCTAGCCCCGTACACTCCGGGCAGGCACCAAAAGGATTGTTAAAGGAAAAAAGGCGGGGCTGCAGTTCCGGAATAGAAATTCCGCAGTCAGGGCAGGCATTTTTCTGGCTGAAGAAAACTTCCTCTTCCCTGTCTTCCACCCGTCTGGTAACAACAATGATTCCACCGGCACTTTCCAGGGCGGTTTCCACGCTGTCAGCCAGCCTTTTTCTGGAATCCTTGCTGAGGATAATTCTGTCAACGATTATTTCAATAGTATGTTTTTTCTGTTTATCAAGTTTTATGGAATCGTCCAGGCTGGCAACAACCCCATCAATGCGGGCCCGCACAAAACCCGACTTTCTGGCATCCTCTAAAATTTTTGTGTGCTCGCCCTTTTTCCCCCGGATAACAGGGGCGATAATCTGAATTTTAGAGCCCTCTTCCCAGGACATAATGGAATCAAGAATCTGGTCAACACTCTGTTCACGAATTTCCCTGCCGCAGGAAGGACAGTGAGCGTGTCCGGCACGGGCAAACAAAAGCCTGTAGTAGTCGTAAATTTCAGTGATAGTTCCAACAGTGGAGCGGGGATTTTTATTTGTGCTTTTCTGTTCAATAGAAATGGCAGGAGAAAGACCTTCAATCATATCCACATCAGGCTTATCCATAGTTCCAAGGAACTGCCTGGCGTAAGAAGAAAGGCTTTCCATGTAGCGCCTCTGACCTTCTGCAAAAAGAGTATCAAAAGCAAGGGAACTTTTTCCAGAACCGCTCAAGCCAGAAATTACAACAAGTTTATTGCGGGGAATCTCAATATCAACATTCTTAAGATTGTGCTCTCTGGCTCCACGAATTATGATTGAATCACTACCAAAAATAGACATAGAGTTTATTATAACGAAAAATATTTCCTATGTCAGTAAAATTAAAAGAGCCTTTCCGAGCAGAAAAATCACCTGACCCTGCCATGAATCAAGGGGCCGCCAGACACTTCTGGTGGCAGCCCGGAAGTATTTCACAATCCGGAATCAAGGGGCAGCCCGGAAGTATTTCACGAGCTGAAATCTCCGGGCACCACGGAACCACGGGGCAGCCATAGCAGCACGAAGTACAGTTGCACTCCTTCCCTGAACTCCCGGAATTATTTCACAAGCTGAAATTTCCGGGCATTCTAGAATCACTTTACAGCCTGAACTCCCGGAAGTACTGACCGCCCAGACTACTACAGAGTAGTCCAGGGCACTTCAGACTATTGCGGTCAGTCTATTGCGAGCTTTTTAAGCGCAGGTAACTTCAATCTTTTTTGGTGTAACAGGTGCACGGCGAGGCATTGTTACAGTAAGCACGCCGTTCTTTACATTTGCAGAAAGATTTTCACCATCTACATCTTCCGGCAAAGTAAAACTTCTTGAAAACTTTGCAAAAGAGCGTTCCCTGATAAGCCACTTAACCTCATCTTTCTTTTCTTCCTTCTTATCAGCCTTTTCCTCTATTTTCTCCTCTTTTGCAGATTTGATTTCAGAAGAAATTGTAAGCACATTTCTATTCAATTCTATATCAATGTCCTTATCTGTTTTTCCAGGCAGATCCATTTCCAGAGTATAGGCTTCTTTATTCTCTTTTACATCCACCTTAGGCCCCTGACAGGTCTTCTTTATATTCAAACCTGGCAGCACACAGTCAGCATCAATAACATCAAATAAGTTGTTTAATAAATTCAATTCGTTCATAGCGAACCTCCACAAGTTTCTAGTTTACAGATTTCTTAAAAAGGATTATTCCTTACACCTAATATTATGCAAGAGCCGTGCCAACTTTTTAATTTTTAAAATATTTTTTTATTTTTGGGCCATTTTTCCACCTACAGGCTGCTCCGGGCTTACCCTCCCGGCCGGTGGCTGCATTAAACATTTTTTTAGCGTCATTTTACCTGCCAGAAAGACTTTTTATCACAATAATTGGTGATTTTGGAAGCCAAAACCACCAACTTACCTTCATAAAAGGCAGCCACTTCCCCTACGCATCCTGGACCTGGCCCTTTTCTCCACCTTTTATTCCACCAGCCTCAAAAAAGTAAATTCTACCCATTTTTTTTCATCACTAAATGGAAATTTGAGTAATTTTTACCCGCTTCAAAAGAAAAAGAAGCTGTCTTAAAAAGGCTGACAGCTTATTACAGGGGAGAGAAAATAAAAAAGGCGTCCTTCATCAAAAGACGCCTTTTCACCGCCAGAAGGTCAAGCTTTTTGCCCGGAGCCCCTGACTATAATTAAAAAATGAATTTTCCAGAATTGTCTTTTTTCCTCTAATTAAAAACTAGGGGGCACAAAAGAATCAGGATAAATTGACGACAAAGGAAAACTTGCGTGCATATTATTCAGATTCAGAAAGCAGGTAGGTTTAGAGAGCGCATCAGGGAAGTCTGAATAATCGTTATAAAAAATCTCATCCGGAACAGCCATCTGTCCAAATGCCATTATATCTTCATCTGTAAAATCGTCCGGCAGGAACATCACAAGGTTCTTTTCGCTGTCGCTATACATTGTAAGATTCATATACGCCCCCTTTTCCATCGTTATTCACATATAGAACACCCTTTCCACTGACTATATAATAACCCACTTTTTAAAAAAGTCAAAAATAAAAAGGCAAACGGACCGGGCATGTGGGGAGCTAAAAGGCTATTACCGGGCCCTTGCCCTGTTTATAAGGCAGAGCTAGCGTATTCTTGAACCTGTACTGGATTTCTCTACGCTGATGCTGCTTGTAATGCCAGGAAAGTTTTCCAGTTCCGTTACATGGCTTATCATTCCGATCATTTTAGTCTCGCTCAGTTCACACAGAACCTGCATTGCCTTTTCCAGAGTTTCCGGATCCAGACTTCCAAAACCTTCGTCAATAAAGAGGGAATCCAGTTTTATCTTTCCGCCGTTATTGTTCTGCACCACATCTGTAATGGCCAGAGCCAGACTGATACTGGCCTCGAAAGTCTCGCCGCCGCTAAGTTCCGCAGCATCAGAAGTTTTTCCGTTATAGCTGTCGTAAACCAGTAAATCCAGCCCCTTATACCCCCTCTTACTGTTAGTTACATCGTCACTTTCTTTCAGTCTAAAGGAAAAACGGCCGTCAGATATTTTTTCAAAGCGGCGGCTGGCAAAGTCTACCACCTGCTCAAAATACATTCCAAGGGCCCAGCTTTTAAACGGCAAATCCTTAGGATTCTTTCCTGCAAGATTGTCGCTCAAAGCCTTCAAAGGCTTGATTTCTTCTTCCAGTAAAAGTTTCTGTTTCTGGGCAGTCTGACTTTTTTCAAAATCATGTTTATAGGCAATATATTCCTTATTCTTTTCATTGATTGAGTTCTGAATCTCCGTCAATTCAAGCTGAATCTTTTCCAGCTGCCCCTGTAAAACTTCTATCTGACCTTCAATTTCAGAAATTTCCCTGGTCTTTTTCTTCTTTCCGGCTTCCACAGCGTCTTCTGCAGATTTTAATTCCTCCCTGTATTCAGAAAGGCTCTTCCTTTTTGCTTCCAGCTCCTCTTCCTCCAAAAGGGCTTCCTCCGCCTCTTCAAGTGAAGCAAAAGGAGACTTTTCCAGCTCTTTTTCAAGCCTTGTCCAGATTTCTTCAAGCGTCTTTTTATAAGCCAGATCTTTATCCTTGCAGCTTTTTACCAAACCGTCTCTTAAAGTTATATTCTTCTGATTTTCGTCATATGCTTTCTGCCATTTTTCACTGAGTTCAATATTTTCTGCCACCCGGTCAGAAAGAATTTTATATTCATCAGAAAGTTTTTCTATGTCCTTTCCAAGGAGTTTTTCAAGTTCTTCCACACTGCTTTTCAGCCTTGTATAAGTCTGATTTTCTCCTTCGTAAATATTTCTGGCTTCTTCAAGACTGCTTTTCAGGCTTTCATACTTTAAAAGCTTTTCATTTAGCGAATCATTTTCTTTTACTCTTTCTTCAAGTTCACCCTGAGTTTTTTTAAGCTCTTTTTCTACTTCCAGAAATTTTCTTTCTGTTTTGCATTCCTCAATTGCTGCAAGGCAGTTTTTAATTTCTGCCTCCAGCCTGGCTTTTTCCTTTTCAATATTATTTATGTTAGCCTGTATTGATTCCAGATTTTCCCCTGTAGTTTTTTCAAGTTCAGAATAGTCCAGAAGTCCTTCCGGTTTTTCTGCAGGAGCAGGATGTTCTTTTGAACCGCAGACGGGACAGGCTTCCCCTGCTTTTAATACAGAAGACAAAGTAAAAGCCAGATGCTTACGCTTATCATCTTCAATTGTCTTTTTAAGTTCATCTAAAGTTGCTTTTGTTCTTTCCTTCTTTTCGTCTTCTTTTTTTAATTCCTCAGAAACATTTTTCAGCTCAGATTCAAAGGCTTCTTTTTTCGCCAGATTCTCTTCCTTTTTCTTTGCGTCCAGGCATTCATTTCTTAAATCATTTTCTTTATCCTTAAGGATGCTCAATTTATCAGAAAGTTCCTTCTGGCACTGATGACCTGCCTTGCCTCCAAAGCTTTTTTCTATAATATCTATATTTTCCTGGATTTTCTTTTTATCTCTTTCAGCTTTTTCAAGTTTTTCCTTTGCCTGAATCATTTCCTGCCGGTTATTTTTTAACTGGTCTGCTCTTTTTAATTTCTCTTCTATTCTGGTAAGTTCTTTTCGGTCTCCTTCTGTATCCTCTTTTATTTTCTCAATTTCACCCCACTGGCTTTCAAGAGAAGAAAGTTCCTTCTTTAAAATTTTCAGGGCATTTTCATTTTCTTCCAGAGACCTTCTGTTTTCTTGAAAATCACTGTCTGCTTTTTTATAAAGAGAAATATCAGCCTTTAAGCCCTTTGCCTTATCTCCCTTCTGAACTTTCTTTTCAAGTTCCTTAAAATCCTTTTCCTGATTTTTTAAGGACTGGTATTTACTCAGAATAGTCTGATATTCAAGAGCATCATCTTTTTCATGCTTAAGATTTTCATTTTCCTTTAAAAACTCTTCCTTCTGGATTTCAGAAGAAGTTTTTTTCTTTTCCAGGTCTTTTATTTCTTTATCATAGGCAGAAATAGTTTCCTCTCCCTTTGAAAAATCCCTTCCCTGAGAAAGAGAAAGTATAAGACCGTCCAAAGTTTTTAATTCAGCACCTGCTGTATCAGCCCTCACTTTTATTCTTTCTGTAATTCCGTCAAAAAAATCTACAGGGAAGAGTTTTTCAAGAGTTTCAGTTCTTTTGCTGCTTGATTCATGAAGAAAATTTGCAAACTCTCCCTGAGGCAAAACCACAACCAGACTGAATTCATCAGCACTAAGTCCAATTATCGAAGTAATTTTCTTATTAATTTCAGAAGTTCCCCCGGGAATGGCCTGAAAAGAACCGTCTACAAATTCTTCTAGGGAAACCTGACTTTGCTTATTATCTATTTGTCCCTTTCTATTAGTGTAAAAAAATGGAACACTTCTGTTTACCCTGTAGATTTTTCCGTCCACTTCAAAAGTATAGTTTACAAAAGATTCTTCTTTTTCTTCTGCATAACGACTTTTTATTGTTCTTTCGTGATTTTTTCTGCTTCCCCTCAAGGTTCCGTAAAGGGCAAAAGTGATGGCTTCAAAAATAAATGTTTTACCAGCTCCCGTATCACCTTTTATAAGGAACATATTATCAAGTTTTGTAAAATCAAGGCTTTCGTCCCTATATGGGCCGATATTTTTCATATAGAGTTTTACCGGTTTCATTTTTTACATCTCCACACTTTTAGAAGCTTCTTCAATAAAAATTTTCTTCTCTGCTTCAAACAGGCCTCTTTCTTCATTCTGCTCCTGGCTTTCCCCTTCCTTCTGACAGGAAGCAGCCTGCTTGCCTCCAGTCACTTCTTCTCCATACAAGTCCGTCATAAACTGGTCAAAAATCTTTTCAGGATTGTTTGATAAGATTGCTTCTTTTCTCTGCTCTATGGTAGAAGATGTTCCCCTGCTTCCTGCAGAAGCTTGAATAACAGAAAGAAGATAAGGAAAGGCTGTTTTTAAAGTAAAAAAGGCCTCTGTTGGCATTACTGAATCTTTTAAAATCACCTGAACATAGTTGTTCTGATTCTCTTTTACAAGATTTTTATCTGACTCAGAGCCGAACAAATCCTTAAAAAATGCCTTTATTTTTGAAATTTTATGAAGAGGGGTAAAAAGAAGTCTTTTTACACTTACAGTCTCCCCAATATCTACTTCCAGAATTCCGGATTCCGGGCTGTCGTCAAAATTGTAGGGCAAAAGTGAACCAGAATACCAGCATTTCTTTTCCTTATCGCAGCTCTGAAACTTGTGGATGTGACCAAATGCGCCGTAAGTAAAATCTTTAAAGAGAGAAACAGAAACCTGCTCCACCGTTCCCAAGTTGGATCTTTCAGATGCTCCTGTAAGGCTTCCGGAAGTAAAAAGATGGGCGTTCAAAAGGCTTGGAATTCCGGGATAGTTTTTACGGTGGCTTTCAATGATTTTTTTGCAGGCAGCACGATATAAATCTTCCTGACTTCTTAAGTTTTCTTCACAAGAGCCCTGGTCAGAATCTTCAATTGATTTTTCAAAAGCCCTTGTGGCCGCTTCATCGGATGTTTTTTTTCCATTTTCAGCATTATCGTTTGCCGCCCCTTCCGCGAATGAGTTGTTTTCATTTTTAGAACCAAGCCCTTCTGCATTTTTTCCGGAGTCACAGTCGGCATTTTTTAAGTCTTTTTCACCAGTACTGCAGGCAGCATTGTCTTCTTTTATGGAAAGAGGAGTTAAAAAAGGCAGCTGGTAAACCGCCAGTTTTTCTTCCCCCTGTTCAAGAATAACAGGCTGACAAATATTTTCCGTTCCTGTTGCCAGATGAATTTTATGGTATTCCAGAAAATCTGAGGCATAGGAAAGGCGGGAAGCGCTGTCGTGATTACCTGCATTCATAAAAATATGTAGGGAAGGAACCTCTTCCCTGATTTTTACAAGAAAGCG
>JAILKG010000177.1 GCA_024693915.1 Treponema sp. | reverse complement strand
ACCGTCGATTCGGTCTGGCGTCGTAGTTAAATGTACTGATGGAGATTACAAGATGTAAAATCTGACCTTTGGAAGAAAAAAGGAGTCTGAGGGAAAAAGAAACCGTCGCAAGTAAACTTGCTAATGTGAAAGGTTGTGTTTTTCCTCAGATTTTTTAATTCTCTGGCAGCGTTCCGCCGAGTTTTAAAATAAGTGCTTTAATCTCTTCTTCCGTGAGGATTGGCTTTCCGTGCAGGAGCGTGCTTGTAAAGTAATGGTGCAGGGCCTGTTGAAAATCCGGGATTTTTGAGACATCTTCTTTTATTTTGCTGTTTTGAAGTTCGTGTTTGGCGAAAATTTCCGCCACCCGCGCCACATGCAACGTACGGCGTGTTTTAGTGTGACGAACCGCTTACTTTGCAATTTCCAGGCGATTTTTACCTTTTGTTTTTGCAATATAAGCGGCCGCATCGGCTGCCTGAAACCACTGTTTGGAATTCCAGCCCGGCTGATAAGAAGCAATCCCCAGACTCATTGTGCAGAATTTTCCTTCTTTCATAAAATCAAACTGAAAACTGGAAAAGTCATTTCTGAGCTTTTCAACGGCCGCCACGGCTTCATCAAAAGGTCTGTCGTTAAAAATCATTACAAATTCATCACCGCCATACCTGAATCCCAGTTTTGCCTTTCCAAGACAAGAAGAAATCATTTCCCCAAGAGTAATTAAAACCGCGTCCCCTCCGGAATGTCCGTAGGTATCGTTAATTTCCTTAAAATTATCCAGATCCAGGATCACCTGAACCAGAGGAAATTCAGACTTTTTTCCTCCATGGATGAGTTTTTCTACTGCACTGGCATAAGCTGTTCTGTTGTAAAGGCGGGTAAGAGGTTCCAGACGAAGTTCCCTGTTCAATCTTTTGTGCTTCATGTAGCTTTTAAAAATGGTAAATATAAGCTCCCTCTGGAGCTTGCAAAGATTATAAGCAAGAATGAAAACAACAACATCCAGAAAGTAAAGCATTGTGATGATTACAATACTGCAAACAATTGTGTACTGGGAAAAATTCAGCATCCATATAAAGGAAGAAAGAGCAATTGAAAAAAGGGATAATGTAAAGAAAATTTTAAGGAGTTTTTTATCGAACAGAAGGGCGCAGAGAATAAGGGAAGTACAAGGGAAGAAAAGAGCCGGTAAAAAACGGCAGTAAAAAATACCCACAACATTTGTCTGAATAAAATAAAGCCAGACAAGAATTTTCATGGTATTTTCAGGTGAAGCTTTTTGTTTTTTTGTAAAAACAGTTGCATAAATCAGGGAAATCAGGTGCAGGCTTAGAGGGATGACGCTTTCTGTGATGAAATAAAAGCTGAAGCTGGAATGGGGAATTTCGCCGGAAATAAAAAAATAGAGGGAAATTCCAAAATTGATAATTACTGCCGTCAGAAAAAAGGCCCAGCAGGAAGGCAAAAGTTTTTTTTGCCATCTGTTGAAATATCCATTTTTATATTCAGTAAAATCCATTTATCCCCCTCCACCAAAGAAGAATAACTCGTTAATTATACACCCTATTTAAAAAAAAGCGAAACAATTTTTGGAAGGCCTATAGCAGGAGCGTGACAAACTGGGTGAAAACCGGCGTCAAGCGTGGGCGTTACCAGAACGTGTCAACCGACCTAGAAACCGGTGACGACCGGTGTAAAATCCAGCGACAAGCGGTAAGAAAAACAGCGACATGCAGGCTTGTTGCAGGCGACAAGAAGTGTGAAAACTGACGTCAATCAGGCTTGTAATCGGCGACAGCCGGTGACGACCAATGTAAAAACCGATGAAAAGCAGACTTGTTAAAGTGAGGCTAAAAGCAGTTCTGGTATGAAGGATTCAGCCCGGCGGAGGATGGGGAAGGTGGCAGGCTTGAGCCTGACAGTCTGACGAGCGGGACCAGAAAAATGACACTTTTAAAATCTACTGGTAAGAAGGTTGAACAGTTTTTGATGAAAAATGAAATGGAAAAGCGAGGAAGGCGGAGCGGCGGTTAGTCCGCAAACCCTGGAGCAAGCCCCAGGGAAGAGGAACTGCCCCAGAAAAAATGGTC
>JAILKG010000093.1 GCA_024693915.1 Treponema sp. | reverse complement strand
CAGCGGTTTTTCTGAAAATGACTGCTGTTTTATCAACTGGGAGCTTTTGAATAAAAACGACAATATCGCTGTTCGTGACGGTGAGCATACTAACTTTATTGAGTATATTCGTTCCGCACGGGATTCCGGCTTGAATTTCATCCTGATTATCGATGAAAGTCACATGAATGACAGCAAAAAATCGGCTGTGATAATCAATTATTTTAAGGACGGCGGCGCAAATCTTCAGATTATTCGGGCAAGTGCAACTCCTAACGGCTACAATCAGAACGACCCAAAAGTTGCCTTTATCGACGTCCCTGAAAAATCCGTAATCGAAGAAGGTCTTATCAAAAAAATGCTGATTATTAACGAAGGCTTTCCAATTACGATTATGAGCAACGAAACCACGGAGCTTGAAGGAGAAAGCCAGGTTTCATATCTTTTGAATAAGGCCCTGGAAAAACAGAGACTTCTGCGAAGCAAATTCCTTGAGCACGGCGAAAATATCAATCCGCTAATTCTTGTTCAAATGCCTAACTCGTCGGATTCATTATTGGATGAAGTACAGACCTGGTTTGAAAACCACGATATTTCCTACGAAAACGGAAAACTTGCAATCTGGCTGAGCGAAAACGGAAAAAGCAAGTTCAGCCGCCATGAAAATCTTGAAGGAATCGAAGCTAATGATGGTGAGCAGGAAGCTCTGATTTTTAAGATGGCAGTTGCAACCGGTTGGGATTGTCCTCGTGCCCATATTCTTGTAAAACTCCGTGACCATGAGGGCGAAAAGTTTGAGATTCAGACTTTCGGACGAATCCGTCGAATGCCTAATGCTCACCATTACGACGACAAAGCACTGGACAGTTGCTATCTTTACACCTGGGATAACAAATTTACCGAGGGTGCAAAAGCTTTTCTTGAACACGGTGCCTGGGACGCAACTTATATCCAGCTAAAAGACGAATACAAGGATGTTACGCTCAAAAGCCAGCAGCGCCCGGATGTAATCGACGAAAATGATGCCGAAGACACGATGAAAAGCGTCGTAAATCATTTTGAAAAGAAATATGGTCTGAGTGTTGGAAAGAATTATGAAGAAAATCAAAAACTTCTGACAAATAATGGATATATTTTCAGCGATAAAATCGTTGTTTCAGCCAAAATGGGGCGAACTGAAACTCTGGATGCAGGAAAGATGAATCAGATGTACGATTCTGATTTTGCGATTCCTTTAAATACTCATACCCACGGTCGCCAGTTTCATCATGAGATAGGTATTTTAAGTACAGAAATCAGCCTGAAATACGAAAAGATGAATGCGGTTTTCCGCCGGGTTTTCTATAAGAATCCAAAAATCACCAGCAGAAAATATTCACTTCTGAATCTGGGAACCCGGGAACTGTATGCCTTTGTCATAAATAATGCCGCTCTTTTAAAAACAGATTTTCATGAAGCCATTACCGAAATCAATTCCTTGATTACCCCAACCCTCACCTTTGAGCCCTCCGAAATCGTGGAAAAAGAATTTCACATTCCGCAGGTATGCCTGTTTACCTACGACGGAAATAATAAGTCTCAGAAAATCTACAGCAAAAATGTATACGCAGAGTATCGGAAATCCGCTGAAGTCCGCTCAATGCCGGAACGAAAATTCGAAGAGTTCTGCGAAAACTCTCCTTTTGTTCACTGGTTTTACAAAAACGGCGACAAGGGAACAGAATACTATTCCGTTGCCTACAAAGACGGAAGCGGAAAAATGCGCCTGTTCTATCCCGACTATGTTCTGGGAACTGAAAAAGGAATCTGGATTATCGAAACAAAGGGCGGCTTTTCTGCAAGCGGTCAGAGCCAGAATATCGACGACTTTGCTCCTAGAAAATTTGAAGTGCTGAAAAATTATCTTACCGAATATAACCTGAAAGGCGGCTTTATACGCACCGATAAAAACGGGGAGCTCTGTATCTGCACGGAACATTTCAGCGACAATATAGACGGCGACGACTGGAAGCTTCTGGAAGATATAATGAAATTGTAAACAGCACTTAACAATTTGCCATTTTTCCTACTTCACCCCGTTTGGGCTCATCTGGGATACTGTAGCAAAACGGTAACCTTTTCGCTTAAGTTCAGGATAGATTTCAGTTAAAATTCCCGGCAGAATGTCCGCTGACCATACATGGCCAATCATCACAACGGAACCTGCCCGGTTTGCAAACTTCAAGCCTTTTTCAATTTCAGCAAGAATCGCCGTCCTGTCTTTAGAATTATCCAGAAAAATATTCCTCTGGTAATAGGAATAGCCCAGAGCCCGAGCCACATAGGGAACTTTTGTCTGGGAATTTGTGCGGGAATCCAGAAAATACAAGCCTTCATCTGAAGCAAACTTCATAATCCAGCTCATTTTTTCTGCATCAGCCGTGATAAGGGAGCCTTCGTGGTTATTAAAGCCGGTAACCGGTCCTACTTCCAGAATGTTTTCAAAGAGAATTGCGCGTATATCGTCTTCGCTCATATCCGGACCAATTGCTCCTGCCCCGGGATTTACCTTTAAGTCCACAGCCTGCATTGGCTGATGAAGAATAAGTTCATTTCCACTTTTTCTGACCCTTTCTCCCGCCTGGGCAGAATGAGAAAGTTTTGGAAGTACCGCAATGGTAACCGGAAAAGGAAGGGTAACAAAAGCTTCCAGCTGGTTCATATTGTGGCCGCCGTCATCAAAAAGAAAGACAAGGCAGGGAGAATTTTCAGCCTGAGGAATAAAGGAATAATCTGAATAAGAGTTCGTTTCCGACGGCTGAAGACCAGAATCAGGAAGAATTGAGGAAGAAATAGAAGAAGCCATTGCAATTTTTTCTCCCTTTAAAAAAGGCTGCTGAGTCTGACCGGCGGCATTTTTTTGAGCATTATTCTGTAAATTGCTCTGGACCTGACTCTGAATCTGGCTTTGTGACTGCCCCGGCACCTTATTCTGACTCTGGATTGCAGTCTGAATCTGGCTTTGATTTTTTGACTGCTGGTAGGAGACCGCTTGCTTTGACTCTTTAAAAGTATCTTTTGATTTATCCTGAGGCTTTTCTGCTTTTTTGTCTTTTCCCTTTGAAGATTTTTCAGGCTTATTTTTTGAATTCTGCTCTTTTTTTCCTTTATCTGAAGTGGCTTTATCCGGGCTAACCTGAACCCACTCTGACCTTGCATCTGACTGAACTTTTGAAAGCTCTTTTTTGCTGCCCAGGGTCTGGGCGATTATCAGTAAGATTGTGCAGAAAAGAACAACGCAGGCGCAGAAAAGAAGAATCTTACTGGCTGGAATGTAAACCTTTGGTGCCGTCTTTTTATTGGCTGAAGGACGGCGGCTTCTGCTAGTTTTTGCAGAAGTTCTGGTAGGTGAAGCGATTTTCCTTTTACTTGAAGAAGAAGTACTTCTTGATGCAGGCTGCCTTTTTGCGCCCCCGGAAGAAGTGGATTTTTTTGATGAAGATAAGTTTTTTCTTTCCGCCATAATCTTGTAGGATTTTAACACCACAGGGGGATTTGCTCAATAAGAGGGGTGACTGCCGGGGCGTTACGCAACATCATCAACTTAAGGAACCTACTATTTAAAAATTCTAAAATCTATTAGAATTTCTGTATGGGTGGAAAAAGTATAACAAGATTTAACAGAACTGTCTCTTTATGG
>JAILKG010000148.1 GCA_024693915.1 Treponema sp. | reverse complement strand
GGCGGAAGTATTTTGGATCTACTTCGATAAGAACTTCTCCGGTTGCCTTGTTGTAACCCTTCTCGTCTACGCCTTCTCCCTTGAATTCAATTTCAATTTCAGCTTCTTTGAATGCATACTGACAGAACTCGCGAACTGAGTGCTGTTCTCCTGTTGCAACAACAAAATCATCCGGTGTGTCCTGCTGCAAAATCAGCCACATACATTCAACATAGTCTTTTGCATATCCCCAGTCGCGGAGGGCGTTGAGGTTACCAAGGTAAAGTTTTTTCTGAAGTCCCTGAGCTATGCGGCTTGCGGCCAGAGTTATTTTACGAGTTACGAAGGTTTCACCGCGGCGCTCTGATTCATGGTTAAACAAAATACCGTTTGAACAGAACATACCATAAGATTCGCGGTAGTTTCTCATAATCCAAAATCCATACATTTTAGCAACTGCATATGGAGAACGAGGATAGAAAGGTGTTGTTTCCTTCTGAGGAACTTCCTGAACAAGCCCGAACAACTCAGAAGTTGAAGCCTGGTAAATACGACAGGTCTTTTCCATACCCAAGAAGTGAACAGCTTCAAGAATACGGAGAACACCGGTTGCATCACAGTCTGCAGTATATTCAGGAACCTCAAAAGAAACCTGAACATGGCTCTGTGCACCAAGGTTATAGATTTCTGTAGGCTTGATTTCGCGGATTAAGCGAATAAGGCTTTCGCTGTCGGTAAGGTCGCCGTAATGAAGCTGAACTTTTCTTTCCTTGTGCATATCCTCAATGGCTGTTTCCAGGTACAAGTGTTCAATACGACCTGTGTTGAATGATGACGAACGACGAATAATACCGTGAACTTCGTAGCTTTTTTCCAAGAGGAATTCAGCGAGGAAAGAGCCGTCCTGGCCGGTGATACCGGTGATGAGTGCGATTTTGTTTGACATGATTGTGTCTCCTTTTATATTCTTTTTCACTGTTTATCGATTTACATCCTACCATCAAGGAACTTACCGGTTTCCTTGTGGTTGAAGTTCGGAATCATGTAGTTGAACAAATCAATAAGTTCACCACGATTCCACTCACCTTTCTGCTTGCAAGAAGCAATTGTTTTGCAGAAATGGTCGAGTTTTGCTTCATCGTAATCTACAGGATTCTTAATAATTCCAAGTGAGTCAAACTTATCCATAACCAAAGTTTCTTTGTCGGTATAGAATTCTTCAAAATCTTTTTCACCTGTTGTATCGCTTTTGAAGAAATAAACAGGATACTGATGTTTTGCCTTAAGCTCATTCACACGAGTACGGGCTTCGTCTTCAGTTGCACACTGTACAGGCTCGTAGCCAAGGTTTCTAAGATATTTTTCTGCAATGCTTGAGAATGTAACAAGATTCAAATCGTGGTCAAGCTTCGGAAAGAAAACATCGCGATTTTCACCAAGGAGACAAGACATTACACAAAGCTGACCGGCTTCTTTTGGAGTTACAAAGTATCGGCGGACATCATTTGGAGCACTCAAAGGCTGATTCTTATCCAAACGGCGGTTGAAGCCATAAAGAAGCGAACCATCGCTAAATGCAACATTTGCAAAACGGGCAGTAGAAACAGGCATTTCAACAGAACGGCGGTTCAGGAAGAACTCCATAATGCGCTTTGAAGCTCCCATCATGTTTACAGGGTTCGCAGCTTTGTCGGTCGAGACACAGAAATACTTCTTTGCCCCACATTCTTTTGCCATAAGCATAGTGCTGTCTGTATTGAAGATATTTGTATCAATCATGCGCATGAGCGTGTACGGGTCTTTTTCAGAACGAACGTGTTTCAAGGCAGATGTATTGAAAACATAATCATATCCACCGATTCGTTTTTTCTGCTCATTAATGAATGCACGGAAAATCTCGCTACCACAATCCAAGGCAAATGTTGCAAATTCACCGTCGCCATAACCAACTGATGAACGAATGTCGCGGACAAGCTCAACCATATTGTTCTCGCTGATGTCAACGACGTGAAGAACTTTTGGATTACGAGCAAAAAGCTCGCGACAAATTGCTGAACCGATTGTACCAGCACCACCGATTACCAAAAACCTCGAATTTCGGATTGTTTCAGAAAGATAAGTTTCATTTACGGCAATATCTTTTTCAAATAGAGGGGCAGTACGCCCGATGAGAGGGAGAATGTTGTCTTGCATGAGTAGTTTCCTTGTCTAATTAAATATAAAAAAGAAACTCCCCATAATAAGGGGGGAGCGTATTTATGTAATTAAATATATTGTTCCAATTCTGCAGGAACTGGCGGTAATTCTTTGAATGCTTTTCGCCAGGCTTTTGAAGAAGGTTTTAATACAGCGAGCACTGTAAGCCAAATCAATTTGAAGTAAACTGCTACAGACCTGTGCTGAACAAACCAAACTTCCAGAGCACCTTTATATGGTGCAATTATAGTGTCATGAAAATGGTCTCTGTCTTCTACAGCATTAAGCATATCTTCTTCATCGCGAAAAGCTACAGAACCAAGTCCACTAAGGCCTGGTACAACAGTATCAATAGCAGATTTTACTTCAGCAGAATACAAATCGTAATGACGCTTTGCCTGAGGACGGGGACCGATTACACTCATCTGACCGATAAAAATATTCACAAGCTGAGGAAGTTCATTGATTTTTGTCTTACGTAAAAATTTTCCCATTGGAAGAATTCGCGGGTCATTTTTTTGTGTGAGTACACCACCAGCCATATTCGGGCTGTTTCGAAGCATAGTCGCAAATTTCAAAACTCCGAAAGGCATTCCACCTTTACCAATGCGCTCTTGCTTGTAAAAAATATCATGCTCGCCTGTAAGTTTAAGACCAATCATGATTGGAATCATCAACGGCAGAAGGATGATGATTGCAATCCCAGAGAAAAAAATGTCAAAAAATCTAGTCATTTATTTCCCCTGAGACTTCAATGCCTTAACGAGAGCATCACAAACCAAATCAACCTGTTCAATGGTCATTGTCGGATACAGCGGAAGCGTCAATTCATGCTCACTTGCATACTTAGCTTTCGGAGTTTCATTTACAACGCCTTTGT
>JAILKG010000084.1 GCA_024693915.1 Treponema sp. | reverse complement strand
ATTAATGCGCTAGACGCTGTTTGTGGCTGAGGAACTATTGTATGCCGCTTTCGCGGCAACCACAAACAGAGTCTTTTTTGTCCGCGGCATGCTTCCCCATTCCAATTTTTTTATGTATAGAATTCATAATGCGTTTGCCCTCGCCAGCTTTTACAATTGTGTTGAAAAAAATCTTGTTTTTAGGTAAACTTAACTCGTGAATATATTTAGTTCATTACTGCAGCTTATAGGAAGCCTTGGATTTTTGCTCTACGGAATGCACCTGATGAGCGATGGCGTACAGAAAAGCGCAGGAGAAAAACTTCAGAGGGCTCTCGCCAAACTCACCGGAAATCCGGTTATGGGACTTATTACAGGCCTTCTGATAACCATGATAATTCAGTCTTCCGGGGCTACCACTGTCATGGTTATTACCTTTATTAACGCCGGCCTTTTAACCCTTTCACAGTCCGTAGGCGTAATTTTTGGTGCCAACATCGGAACCACCATAACTGCCTGGATTGTTTCCCTCTTTGGATTTAATTTTAAGATTTCTGCTTTTGCAATCCCTATATTCGGTCTTGGATTTTTCCTGGCACTTCCAAAAAAATCCCGCTTCAAAAACTTAGGCGAAGCAATTATGGGTTTTGGACTTCTCTTCCTGGGATTAAGCGGACTTTCTGATGTCTTTAGCTTTGACGCTTCAAACCTGACCTTCCTTTCAAAAATGCAGAGCTGGGGAATAATTTCAGTAATACTGAACGTAATAATCGGCCTTGCAATAACAGCCCTGATGCACTCATCTTCTGCCTTCAGTGCAATCGTAATCACCATGGCCTTTAACAACCTGATTACCTGGGAAACAGCCTGTGCCATGACACTGGGAAGCAACATCGGTTCTACAATTGACGCAATCTTAGCAGGCTTCGGTTCATCTGCCGACGCAAGAAGAAGTGCCCTGATTCACGTAATGTTCAACGTATTTGGAACAGTCCTTGCCCTTATCTTCTTTACACCATTTATTACTTTTGTAAAATGGATTACACCTACAAACAACATTGCAATTCAGATTTCAATGCTGCACACAGTATTTAAAACTCTGAACACCATAATTCTTTTTCCACTTTCAAAGCAGCTTGTTCGCCTTACAAAATTCCTTATCAAAGACGACAAAAATGCTGCCCTCAAAAATTATCACCTGGAATTCCAGGATTCTGTGGGAAAAGAAAGCATTGCAATGCACGTTATCCGGGTAGAAAAAGAAATTGCCGATATGACAGACGTTGTAACAAATATGTTTGACCGCCTTCAGATTGGCTTTACAAAAAGAGATACAAAGTTCATTGACGAACACATGGAAAGCCTGGAAGATGCAGAAAACTACTGCGACCAGATGCACGAACAGATTGTAAAATATATCGTAAGCTGCCAGCACCTTCCAATGACTGACAACCAGAGAACAAACCTTTCCATAATGCTGCAGGTAATCGAGTATCTGGAAGCAATGACAGATGAATGTTTTGCAGCCGGTATGCTTTTGCAAAAGAGCATTGAAAAAAAGATGAAATTCCCTCAGGAAGACATGGAACACCTGATTCCATATGTAGAGCTGGCCCGCCAGTTCCTGCAGTTTATCCGCATAAATATCAACAAACACTTAGACAGCGCAAAGCTTGAGCTTGCCCAGGAGCTGGAAGACCAGATTGACCTGTTCAGAAAGAATCTGAAGAAAGTTGCAAGAAAGCGTCTTGAAAGCGGAGCAGATGTAAAAGCCGAGCTTCTCTACCTTGACCTTGTACGCCAGATTGAAAAAATCGGTGACAACGCCTTTAGTATCTCAAGCCTTTTAGCCCAGACTGTATAAAAATTTAGGACAGCCATAAACGCCCCACCTGGAACTTTGTAAAAATCCATTTAAACATTAAGAAAAATCTTTAGCGGCGGGCGTGGAAGGGGGCTGGGGCTGTTTTTAAATCTCCCCCAAAAAATAAAAATGTGCCTTTCCCGTAAAAAATTTGAGGACAGCCCCAAAGCCGCAGGCAGCGAAGCCCCTGGCGAAGCTGCCTGCCGACCGTGAGGGTAGCCTTGGAAGGCCCGTAGGTGGAGGCCTTGCGCCCCAAATTTTCTTGTAATAAGTGGCAAAAATCACTAAAATACTCCCATTATGATACAGATTCTTAAAGCGAGCGAAATTGACCAGAATTGGTTTTCCGGAAGAAACTTTTCCGATGCAGACAACCTTGTTCAGAAGGTAATTGAAGATGTGATTCAGAAAAAGGATCAGGCCCTCAGGGAATATGGGGAAAAATTCGACCTTTCTTCTCCTTCTTCATTTTTAATTGCAGAAAGCGACCTTGAAAAAGCCGCAGAAAAACTTAAAAAAGAGCATCCTGAAAGCTACGATGCCCTGGTTTACTCTCATTCCCTCGCTTACAAATTTGCCCTAAGGCAGAAAGAATCTTTTGACGACTTTGAAATGGAACTGACACCAGGACTTTTTACCGGTCAGAAGACAATTCCAGTGGAGAGGGCAGGCGTTTATGTTCCTGCAGGCCGCTTTCCCCTCCTTTCAACTGTTGTAATGACTGTAACACCTGCAAAAGCTGCCGGTGTAGATGAAATAATCATGTGCACTCCTCCACGGGTTCACCCGGATGACATGGAAAAAGCCAAAAACGAAGGCAAAGGAAAAGCCGGAGCTCCTTTCTGCGGCGGAAAACCTTATGCCGACGAAGGAATTATGGCGGCTTCCTGGATTTGCGGCTGTAAAAAAGTTTATGCCTGCGGAGGAAGCCAGGCAATTGCAGCCATGGCTTACGGAACAGAAAGCATTCCGGAAGCAGATGTTATCGTAGGACCGGGAAACAAATTCGTTGCAGCTGCAAAAAAGAGCGTTTACGGAAAAGTGGGTATCGACATGGTTGCCGGTCCTACAGAAGTATTTATAATCGCCGACTCTTCTGCAAATCCTGAATGGGTTGCAGCAGACCTGCTTGCCCAGGCAGAACACGACCTGGTAGCCCAGCCGGTGTTATGCACAAACGACCCTGCCCTTGCAGAAAAAGTTCGCGACCAGATTGAAAAACAGCTTTTGATTCTGCCAACTGCCCAGACAGCCCGGGCTTCTATAGATAATCAGGGAAAAATAATTCTTGTGGATACACTTGAAGAAGCTGCAGTCCTTGCCAACAAAAAGGCCCCTGAACACCTGGAACTTGCCATGGAAGAAGGTAAAGAAAGGGATAAAATTCAGGGAATGGTAAGAAATTACGGTTCTCTCTTTATCGGGCACTACAGCGCAGAAGTTTTTGGAGACTATGCAGCAGGCTTGAACCACA
The DNA here is from genome assembly GCA_024693915.1 of Treponema sp. Taxonomy (GTDB): domain Bacteria; phylum Spirochaetota; class Spirochaetia; order Treponematales; family Treponemataceae; genus Treponema_D. The sequence continues at coordinate 21,409 of JAILKG010000084.1, read as the reverse complement.
CCCTGCCTACAAGCGGATCTGCCCGTTACTCTGGAGGATTAAGCGTCCGAGTATTTTTAAAAACTGTTACAACCCTGAGGGCAAAAGCAGCTTCTGAAGGAATGAAAAAATCTGCAGTGGCAGCAGGAGCTTTAGGAGATGCAGAAGGTCTTGCCGCACACGCAAGGGCCGCAAGACTCCGCCTTTCTGAATAGCCAAAAAACGGGTCAGCGGATTTTTTTTTAGCTGACCCCTTCTTAAAAAAATAATCCTAAAAAAGCCTTAAAAAGGCGTTACAGGAAAACATATGTATTTACTCGTTATAAAACAGCTTTTAATCATGCTGATAATTGCGGCCTCCAGTTTTGGTCTTACAAAAGCCTACAAATTTGGAAAAACAGAGCAGCAGTTCGTAAGTAAAATTCTTCTTATGTACATTAATCCCTGCCTGATTTTAAGCCACTTTGACCTGGATTTTGACCTGGAAAAGCTTAAATCTTTTGCCTTTGTTTTTGTCCTTTCTCTTGCAGTACATATCCTTATGGCTTTTATCGCCTGGATTTTTATCAGAAGCAAAAGAGAAGACGGACAGAAGGACAGCCTGGACTGTCTGGATAAAATGTCTGTAGTTCTTTCAAACTGCGGTTTTATCGGCATTCCTTTAATCAGCGGTGTTCTTGGAGAAGAAGGAGTTTTTTACCTCCTGGCCTTTATTACAACCTTTAATATTGCAACCTGGACCTACGGATATTTTCTGATGGCGGGAAAAGTGAGAATCCGGAAAATTCTTACAAATCCCAACATTATTTCCGTTATTCTGGGAATTTTAATTTTCTGCCTGCCCTTCAAACTGCCGGAAGTGATTTCAAAACCAATAAAACTTGTTGGCTCAATGAACACTGCCATGGCCATGTTTCTTTTGGGCATGCTTTTTGCTAATTTCCAGAAAAGCGAAAATTCCAGCTATGTAAAACGCCTTGTAAGAGTGGCTCTTGTAAAATACATTCTGGAAGCCACAGCTGTTTTTCTTCTGATATTTGCTGTATACCGGCTTTTCCCAGGCATTAAGGACATCAGACTTATCTGCTATGTTGTTTTTATTGCCAGCCTCTGCCCTGCCGCAATGAGTGTTTCAAGCATGGCTGTAATCTTTGAAAAAGACGAATCCTACTCAGCCCTCCTCTGCATGACCACCAGCCTGCTCTGCGTCCTTTTTTTACCTCTTGCGGTGGGTCTTGCAGAAAGAGCAATCTAATCTTATAGTATAAACGAGGTATTTTTTATGCGAATCACAAAACTTGGTGAAGAAATTTTAAGACAGGTAAGCGAACCGGTAAAACCTGAAGAAATAAACGATGAACTGAGAGCTTTTATAGACGAAATGTTCGAAACAATGATTGAAGCAGACGGAGTAGGTCTTGCAGGCCCTCAGGCTGGTATTTCTAAAAGACTTTTTGTAGTCATTGCAGATGACGATGTAAGACGAGTTTTCATAAACCCTCAGATTATTCAGACATCCCAGGAACTTTGCGATTACGACGAAGGCTGCTTAAGCATTCCTCAGGTTTATGAAACAATTTCCCGCCCTGCAAAGGTAACTGTACAGGCGCTGAATGAAAAGGGAAAACCCTTCACTCTTGAAGCAGACGGTCTTTTAGCCAGAATAATCCAGCATGAAAACGACCACCTGGACGGAAAATTATTCATTGACAGAGGCGACCAGGAATTTGCAAAGAAAACTGAAGAGCAGTTCCAGAAGCGCCTGGAAAAAGCCGAACAGAGAAAAAAAGAAAAGGAAGCTAAGGAAAGGCGAATAGCTGCAAAAATTGCGGCAAAAGAAGCAAAAAAAGCTGAAAAAAAATAAGGCAGGTAGACATGTTAAAAGTTCTTTATGCGGGAAGTCCGGAAGCAGCGGCAAAAACACTGGAATTACTCCTGAAAGACGTCTCCACCAGCAATTTTGAAATCTGCGGAGTATTAACCAATGCTCCTTCTGTTCAGGGGCGGCACAAAACCCCCGTCCCAACTCCGGTAGAAAGCCTTGCAAGGGAAAACTCCATTCCCGTTTTTGCCCCGGAACACCTGGACAAGGAAGCCCGGGAAGCCGTACAAAAACTTAATCCGGATATTTTAGTCTGTTTTGCCTACGGTCATATTTTTGGACCAAAATTCATGTCCCTCTTCAGATTTGGGGGAATAAACCTTCACCCTTCCCACCTTCCAGAATTCAGAGGCTGCACTCCGGTAAATGCAGCAATCCTGAACAGAAAGGAAAAAACCGCCTTTACCATTCAGAAGGTAAGCGAAAAAATGGACGAGGGAAACATCCTGCGTCAGGAAGAAATCTGCCTTAATGGAAAGGAAACTGCGTTTTCCCTTTTGAACGAAGCCGCAATCTGGGGAGCCAAAGCTTTTTCTGAAATCTTATCAGAAATATCTTCCACAGATTCAATTGCAGAAGGAAAAGTTCAGACCGGAGAAGCCAGCTACACAGGAATGATAAAAAAAGAAGATGCAAAAATTCTGTGGAAGAAAGACTGTTTTGAAATTGATGCAATGGTAAGGGCATATTTTTCAAATCCCTGCGCCTGGACAGAAAACGAAGAAGGATATATAAAAATCTTAGAAGGATTTCCTCTTGAAGAAAAAGAAGGAAGAGAACTTTTACAAAACTGCGGCGCAGTCAGTGGTACCGAAATAGAAAATGGAGTGGCAGAAAAAGTTCCCGGAAAAGTATTAGCCTTTATTAAGGGTAAAGGAATCATTGTAGACTGCGCTCAGGGCTATTACTCCATAACCCGCCTGCAGAAACAGGGAAAAAACGAAATGGGCTATAAAGACTTTATGAACGGAGCCAGAAACTTTATCGGAAGCCTGCTGAAATAGCCAGTCTGAAAGCCCCCTGTTTTCAGGGCAAAGGCATTATATATTCAACTAATTGCGATTAACCTGAAAAAATGCTAAACTTATTTTTATGGAACTCAAGAATAAAATAAAGCTGTCCCGCTTCAGCTTTCATTCATTTATGGAAAAACTTCAGACCAGCACTCTTGCCCTGGTTTTAACCGTCATTTCAGCAATCATTCTTATGGCCTGCGCCTGCCTTGCAGTCTTTTTTATACATGTAAGGGGCCCGGAAGAAGTTATGGTTCCAGAAGTAAAGGGAAAAGCATTAACTGACGCCCTGATTGAAATGCAGAACAAGGAACTTTATCCAAAAATAACCCTTCGCTACTCAGAAAATCCTGGGGATGAAGGAACAATTCTTGACCAGAGCCCAAGCGCAGGCTCAATCGTTAAGGGCTACAGCCGCGTTTCTCTTGTTGTAAGCCGGGGTGTTATCGTAGACAAAGTTGAAGACTATATTGGAATGAACTACGATGAGTTAAAACTCAAGCTCCAGACCCTCTTTGCAGGTTCAGTAAAACCTCTTATTATCCTTGCAGACCCGGAATACAAGGCTGATGTAAGCGATGCCGGCACAATTCTTGAACAGGATCCGCCGGAGGGAACTGAAATTTCAGAACCAGTTACATTAAAGCTGGTTGTTAGCCGTGGCCCTAACTTTGATAATACAAGAGTTCCTTTCCTCAAAGGTTCTTCCGTAAACGATATGCTGCAGACAATTTCCAGAAGCCGCATTATTTTTGACTTCGATTCTCATACAGCAGCCTCTTCAGAAAAGGCTGGAACAGTTGTTGCTCAGGAAGAATTTGAAGGTGAATTTATCAAGAATTACACCCGCATGACAGTTGAATTCGCATTCCCTGCAAAAGATGCAAAGGATTCAGAAGTTTACGGAATCTTCCGTTCTGAAGTTACAGACTATCCTTATCCAGTTCCAATGAGAGTAGATGTTACAACTGAAGAAGAAGGAACTTACACCCTCCTTTCTTTCAACCATACCGGAGGAAAGGTAAGCATTCCATACAAGCTTCCAAAGAATTCAAGTCTGACCCTTTATGTAGTTGATAAGGCTGTGAACAAACTTTCTGTTCACTAATTCTAAGAGACTTTATGACAAAATCCCTTATCTGCCTTACCCTAACCTGCCAGACTCTCAAAGAAAACGCAGAGCTTTGCGAACGTTACGCAAAATATGCAGATATAGCAGAATTAAGGGTAGATTTTCTTACAGAAGACGAACAGCTGGAAGTAAGAAAATTTCCTTCAATGATAAGGATGCCTTGTATCCTTTCTATCAGGCGGACAGAAGATGGCGGAAAATTTAACTCAAGTGAGTTTTCCAGAACTGCCCTCTTTGCCAGAGCTCTGGCTTTTGCAGACAGAAACCCTTCAAAAAATTATGCCTATGTAGATTTTGAAGAAGATTTCCATATTCCTGGACTTGAAGATGCGGCTCTGGCCTTTGGTGTAAAAATTATCAGAAGTCTTTACCATTTAGAAGGACCTCTTACAAATATCCGGGAGCGCTGCCTTTCCATGCGCAAAACTGGTTACGAAATTCCAAAAATCGTACAGACTCCCCATAACCTTTCTGACGTAACAAACCTTTTTAAAGAAGCTGAAAAGTTCAACGATTTTGACCACATTCTGGGGGCCACTGGAATTTTAGGTATTCCTTCAAGAATTCTAAGTTCAAAATTAAATTCCTGCATAACCTACACAACTCCAAAAGAAACTGCAGGAAACCTTATCAGTTCAGGTCTATTAGACCCGGTAACTCTGAACGAAATATACAATTTCAAATCCATTAATGAAAAGACTGATATTTTTGCCGTTACTGGAAACCCTTTAAGAACGCCAAACTCCATTCTCCTTCAGAATGCAGGCTTCCGTTCCCACGGAATGAACAAGGTTTTTATTCCCCTGAACTCAACTTCAATTGCAGAAAGCCTTCAGTTTGCCGAAAATGTAGGCATACATGGGCTTTCTATCGAATATCCATTTAACAGGGAAATTCTCTACAACATTGAAGAACTGGATACTGAAGCGGCAGAAATTAATTCGGCAAATACAATTATCAGAAAAAATACCCGCTGGGTCTGCTACCAGACAACCGTTTATGGTTTTCAGCAGGCCTTTACCCAGTTTATAGGCTTTCCTAAACTTCACAAAAGAAAAGTGGCAATAATTGGAGCAGGTGCTGCCGCCGCCGCCATTGCCTACACAATCAGACTTATGGGTGGAAAAGCCTGCATCTTTAACAGAAATCAGATTCACGCAAAAATGCTGGCAGACAGATTTGGCTTTGTAAGCGCACCTTTAGGTATCGAAGGTCTTAATACCCTGGAAAAATATTCAGACATAATCATTCAGGCAACCAGCGTGGGCATGAACAACCACGACGAACCTTCAAAAGAAAACAACCCTATCTGGTTCTACCAGTTTAAAGGGCACGAAACGGTTTTTGACATCATCTACACTCCGGAACAGACTGCCCTGATGAAGGTGGCCCTGAATGCCGGCTGTCAGGTTTCAAACGGAATCCAGATGCTCAAATACCAGAATTATCGTCAGTTCAAGCATTTTACAGGAGAGGACTACGAAAGTTCTAACCTGATAAATAAATCTTACAGATAAACAGGAATAAATATGGCAGAATTAACACAGAAAGAACAGAAAGAACTTGCAGCCAGAAAAGCAATAGACACTCTGGTTGAAAAAGGACTTATCTTCAGCGGAATGAAAATTGGACTGGGGACAGGCTCAACAGCCCTTCCTGCAGTAAAACGACTGAGTGAATACATTGCAGAAGGAAAACTCAAAGGTATTAAGGCTGTTGCAACAAGCTTCCAGACTGAAAACGCCTGCGCTGACTGGGGAGTACCAGTTTTCTCCTTCAGAGACAGAATCATAAACGGAAAACTGGATCTGGCAATCGACGGAGCTGATGAAATCGATGAAGAATGTAACCTGATTAAGGGAGGTGGAGCTGCCCTCTTAAGGGAAAAAATCGTTGCCTACAATGCAAAAACATTTGTAATCGTTGCAGATTCTTCAAAGGCTGTAAAAACTCTTGGGACAAAATTTCCTCTTCCTGTAGAAATCATTCCGGAAGCCTACATTCCTGTAAAAAAAGCTCTTGAAAAAACAGGAGCAAAAGTTGTACTTAGAGAAGGGGTAAAAAAATGCGGTCCTGTTATCACTGACAACGGAAACCAGATTGTAGACCTGCTCTGGGAAAAACCTGTAAACCCAAAAGAATACGAAGATTTTATCAACGATATCACAGGTGTAGTTGAAACCGGCTTCTTTACAAAAAACACTCCTAAGGCCTTCATCGCAAAAGAAGACGGCTCAGTAGAAATCAGAGGTTTTTAGTTCATGTTTCCCCCTTTTGACCAGGAAGAAGCCAGAAAAATCTGCCTCTTTATTGCAAAAGAACTGGATAAGGGGGAAGCAAAACTTTCCATTCCGGAAAAAGAAAGCCTGGAAAGGCGGGGAAACGGCTTAATGCTGGGTGTCCTGACCGGGCTTTTAGAAGAAGAAAATGTTCCGGATTGCCAAAACCTTTCTGCCGGAGAGAAAAAATTATCCCCGGTAATATCCCCTGAAAAAGCCCGGGAAATATCCGATGGAAATTTTTCTTCAGAAATTTCCTCTCCAGTGAATCACAAAAAATGCATTATTGTAACAGTTTCCGGCATTTCTCGTAGACTTATCTTTTCTGACCGCTTTTTTGAAAGCATAAAAAAAGAAGATTTTTTTAAGGATGCCCTCTTTTACTACGCACCTCCACTAGTTCCTCAAAAAGAGATAAACCAGGCCCTTGCAGAAAACGACAGGGAAATTCACCTGCTAACAGACAAAATTAATCTCTTAAAAGAAAAACGCCGCCTTCCTTCAGGAAAATATTCCGACATTAGCCAGGAAGAAAAGAATCTGATTCAAAAACGCCTTTCCCTCACATCAGAATCACTGAACAAGGTTTACTCCCTCTACAATTTTAAAAGCATGCAGGGAAAAAGTTTTTCCTTAATGCAGATTATAAAAGGCTCCTTTTCAGGTATAAGAAAGTCTTCTGAAAAATCAGATAAGGCTGGAAAACCCCTGGCAGATGCAGGTGCAAATACAGACGCCGGAAAGCCCCTTCTTCCCCGGAAAAAACAGCAGACCACAAAACCAGCCTTTTTCCTGCAGGACAAAGAAAACCCAAAGGAGCTTCAGAAAGCAGCGATTCTGCAGATAAGGCTTCCCCCAACTGGCACCGGTGACTGTGCTGCCCCAAAACTTCTTGAAAAAGCCATTGAATTGAACTTAAAAATTTTAAGCATGGCAGAAATTTACTACGGAAAAGAAAACAAAAACCGTTTCCCTTTGCAGGTCTATCCGCCCTGCGACGAACGCTGTGCTCTTATTCTACCTTCCATTCTGGGGCTTGAAATTCTCTACCGGGACTCAGACATTGTTGTAATAAATAAAGAAAGCGGACTTTTAAGTGTTCCTGGCCGGGGACCGGACAAGCAGGACTCTGTAAGTTCCCGTCTTAAAAGACTATATCCTGGCTGTATAGAGCAGCCTGCCGTTCACCGTCTGGACATGGAAACCAGCGGAATAATGGTTCTGGCCCTGACAAAAGAAGCCCACAGGGAACTGAACCGTCAGTTTGAAAGCAGGGAAACACAAAAGGAATATGAAGCACTTCTGGACGGAAGGACCCCGGAAGAAAGGCTGAAAGATGGGCTGGAAGAAAAAAACAATGGCTCCCATCCTTCTGACAATTCAGACAGCTCTGCCTGCAAAGAAGATTTTTCCATTCCGCAAAGCGGCACTCTTGAACTCTATTTTAGAGTTGATATTGATAACCGTCCCCACCAGATATGGGATCAGGAATATGGAAAAAAAGCTGTAACAGAATTTCATGTTTTATCAAAAGAAATTTACACAAATCCCCAGGGAAAAAAGATTCCCGCTGTGCGCATTCATTTTATTCCCCACACAGGAAGAACTCACCAGCTGCGCCTTGCAAGCGCTGACATACACGGCCTGAACCATCCTATAATTGGAGACACCCTTTACGGCCACTGCCAGGAAGGAGAAAGACTTCTTTTACACGCAAAAAAACTTTCTTTTACACATCCTGTTAGCGGACAAAGAATGACCTTTGAAAGCAAAGTGCCCTTTTAATTGAAAGTTTAGTAGAAGAAAGGCCGGCGGGACAGCCGCAGGTTACAAAAATCTGAATATCAGCTAAACTTAAGAATCCTGCTTTTCGCTTAAATCCACAAAGGCAATGCTCACATTCTGAAGGCCATCGCTTCTTAATGCTACTTTTACAATAACCGAAATTTCTTTTATAACAACAGATTTTCCTTCGTCCGGGGACCTTTCCTCATCTTCTCTTGAGGCAGAAGGAGAAGCGGCATAGTTATACAAAGTTCCTTCACCCTCTGGTGGAACTTTCACGGAAATAACCGACCTATATTCACTCTTTCCAGACATAAGAAATTCTTTCATGATTTTAATTTTTTCAGGCTGCACCTCCCTCTCAAAAATAGAAAAAGGATTGTCGTGCATTCTAATCCTGAATTCTCCCGGATTGCAGCCAAAAATTTTTGCACAGTATTCGTTCAAGTAGGAAATTGAAAAATTATCGCTCACTCTGTCGTAAACCGCAGACATAATGCCGCAGGGAACAGTTTCCATAATTCCCGCCAGCTGCTCGGAAAGAGTTGTATTAAGCTCAAGAAGGTGCATTCTAAAATCAATATTGTCGATTGCCAGAAAGAAAATATCGCTTGTAACAGTTTTTGTAAGGTGTCGAATTCTCATTCTAAGCCAGAAAGGTTTTTGTCCGGGATAGATAGGATTACATTTTACCTCGCAGAAGGCCGGTCTACCTAGACGGGATGCTTCCGAAAGATTTGTGAGGAATACAGAACGGCTTGCCCAGTCCATTCTGTTCAAAAGATTCTGATGAATAGAGGAATAGTCTGCCCGGGTAGTCCCCAGTTCTTCAAAATACTGGTCGTTAATCCTTAAGGCTTCTACAGTTGCCCCTGTCCATTCAATAATAGCCGCTCCTCCCACAAAACTATTAAAAAGGAGGGTTGTCTGAATGCTGGAATCAAGAAAATCAAGGGGCTTTTCGTTTTCTGCAGGGGAATTTACTTCTTCTCCCTGCACAACCGGAATTGTTTCAAGAAGTTTTTCATACTCCTCCGGAGGCATAGGTTTTGCAAAATAGTATCCCTGCATATTAAAACAACCTATGCTCTTTAAGTATTCTGCCTGCTCCTTGGTTTCAATTCCTTCAGCAATTACAGGAAGCCGGAGCCAGTTTGCCATTCTGACAACTGAGCTGAGAATGTTTCCACTTTTGGAAGTTCCATTTTCTGAAGTTACAGGATTGTTGTTCTCATCAAGGATGAACTTCATATCAAGCTTAAGAACGTCCACAGGAACATCTTTAAGTGTATTTAGAGAAGAATAACCGCTTCCAAAATCGTCCATTTCTACAACGAAGCCGGCCTTCTGAAGATCTTTTACAACGCTGATTAAAAGACGGGGATTTTCCATGTAAGCGGATTCAGTAATTTCAAGCCTTAAATCCTTTGGAGTCAGGGAATACTTTTGAAGAAGGCTTTTAAAATGGCTTACAACATCCTTGTTGTTAATATCCCGTCTGGAAATATTTACAGAAACAGGAACAGGATTCAAGCCCTTATCTATCCAGCCCTTTAAAAGGGAACAGGTTTTATCCCACACATATTCATCAAGCTTTGAAATGAAACCGTTGTATTCAAAAACAGGAACAAATTTTGAAGGAGGAATTACTCCCTTTTTAGGATGCTGCCAGCGAACAAGAGCCTCCGCTCCGGTTAGAACATCCTCAGAATAATCGTACTGGGGCTGCATCCATACTTTAAAATCCCCGTTATCAAGGGCTTCCACCATATCGCTGATCAGTTCCTGCTCCTCCTTAAGGGCAGAACTCATCTCTTCTGTATAAACGGCATATTTTTTTGAAAAATCGCCCTTCAAACTCAAAAGGGCAAGATGAGAATTCTGAATGAAAAGGTTTACATTTATTTCTTTATTTCCAATATCAAAAACACCTAGGCGTACATTGAAATAAAAATCCGGATAGTGGGAAGAAAGGTATTGTGAATAATAGGCGCAGAATTCGTCATAATTCAGATTGTTTTTTTTCATACAGATAATAAAGTGATCCGCTCGAATTCTTCCGGCGCATTCATCAGCCTTTAAGCGCTTTTTGATTTCCTCTCCAATAATGCTTAAAAGTTTATCTCCTCCGGAAAAACCGTAAAGTTCGTTAAAAACCTTAAAGCGGTCTATATCAAAATGGCAGATTATATATTCTTTGTCTCTGTTGGCCTTTAAAATATTTTCAGCCTGTTCCTTAAAACCTTCCAAAGTATACAGGCCGCTTTTTTCATCATTTTTTGTAAAACGCTTTGCTTCCTGGGCAATTTCAATTTCTACTGCAGCAAGTTTCTGATGAAGGGAATAATACTTGTGGCGCAAATTTTCAAGTTTGTGCAGAAGAATCTGGGGGCGGGAAACGTTTTCTATGATGTCATCCACCTGACCCTCATATAAAAGAATCTGCTGGCTTTCAGTCAGGTTTTCAGAAATAACAATGGTAGGAAGTTCAAGATTGAGAGTCTGCTTAAGGGCACTTTCATTTGCAAAAGTTTCATCAAGAATCAGAAAAATAAAGCGCCCCTGATTTTTAAGCTTTATATTCTCAAAAGTGTCAGGTGCGGAAAAGACAACTTCGTAAATATCAGTAATCTGACTGTCAGAAAAAACATTTTTCAAAAAATCCGAATTGTACACAAGAAGCAGAGCAGAATTTCCCATAAGCACCTCGCAATTTTCTTTCTTTGTTCCACCCATTATAACACGGCTTTATGGAAACCGCATTATAATTTTTATTTATGTGCCAGACTCTTCTCCATTCCTTACACCCTCCCCAGGGCAAACGCATTATGAATTCTATACATAAAAAAATTGGGATGGGGAAGCATGCCGCGGACTCACGAAGTGCGCGAAGCAAAAAGACTCTGTTTGTGGTTGCCGCAAAAGCGGCATATAATAGTTCCATAGCTACAAACAGCGTCTAGCGCATTAATGCGCGTTTTTTGGACCGTGGCAATGCCGACCAAAGCGCTTTTTATTTGTAAAACTTATTAATAATGCGTTTGCCCTGCCCCACTCCCTTCCTTATATTGAAAATTAATTTAAATAATGATAATTTATACTTGCTTGGGATGGACGTTGTTTATTCTCAAGTTCTCTGGAGAGTCTCTGTAAAACAGAGCGCCGAAGGGTTAAGGTTATTACAACCGACATCTCAGGCAAATAGGACAGGGCAATTAAAAATACTTGTTCCACACTCTGGAGAGCTTTCTTGGGTACATCAGTGCACGAGAGGCTCTTATTTTTTTAACCGAAGGATTAAAAAATGTTTAACACAATCCTCAACAAAATTGACGATGTGGTATGGGGAATTCCTACCATCATCCTTATTCTTGCAACAGGTTTATTACTTACAATCCGGGCACGTGGAGTTCAGTTCACACAGCTGGGCCGTGCATTCAAACAAATTTTCAAAAAGAATGAAGGACAGGGAGAGCTCTCAGGCTTTTCTGCCCTTTGTACAGCACTTTCTGCCACAATCGGAACAGGAAACATTGTTGGTGTTGCAACTGCAATTGCAGCCGGCGGACCAGGAGCCCTTTTCTGGATGTGGTTTGCCGCAATTCTGGGAACTGCAACAAAATTTGCAGAATGTATGCTGGCAATCAAATACCGTGAAGTAAAGGAAGACGGTCACGTTCTTGGCGGACCTTTCTACACAATCGAAAAAGGTATGGGCCCGAAATGGAAGTGGCTGGCAATGCTTTTTGCTATCTTCGGAGTTCTTGCAGGTCTTCTTGGAATCGGAACCATGACTCAGATTAACGGTATTACATCTGCCGTAAACATGGCTTTTGATCCAAACTCATCTCACATCGCCTTTGCCTTTGGTGGAGCTGCAGAAAGCGGAAAACTTATTTTTGTAAAAGGCTCAACTTATCTCAACAGCCTTGATGCAAATGGAATTTCCAGCTTATTTGGAACTGTAACAAGTGACGGACAGATTTCTTCTCTTGCTCATCCATATACATGGTCAACTATAATTGGTGGCATTGTAGTAACAATTTGTGCAGCCCTTGTAATCATCGGCGGACTTAAACGAATTTCAAAAGTTGCAGAAAAAGTTGTTCCTGCAATGGCAATCATCTATGTTTTCCTGGGAATTTCTGTTCTCATCATGAATGCAACAAAAATTCCTGCAGCCTTTGCACTTATCTTCAAATCAGCATTTGGATGGAAGGCTGTTGCAGGTGGAGCAATGGGATTTGTTTTCAAACAGATTACAGACTCAATGCAGAAAGGTATTGCCCGTGGTATTTTCTCCAACGAAGCCGGTCTTGGTTCTGCACCAATCGCTGCCGCTCCAGTTCAGACAAACGAACCTGTTGAACAGGGACTTGTAAACATGACAGGAACTGTAATCGACACTTTGATTGTTTGTACAATGACAGGTCTTTCAATTGTTATTGCCCTCTGCAACCCTTCTTTTGAAGGAGGTGATTTAAAAGGCGTTGCCCTCACATCAGCAGCCCTCACCTTTGATTTGGGTGGAGACGGTGTTTCTGTAAAATTCCTTCTTATGCTCTGTCTTGCCTTCTTTGCCTTTACCACAATTCTTGGCTGGGACTACTACTCAGAAAAATGTCTTGAATACATTTCAAACGGAAATATGAAGCATGTAATGATTTACCGCATTCTCTACATCGTTGCTGTTGCAATCGGACCATATTTTACTGTAAATGAAGTATTCACAATCGCCGACATCACCAACGGTCTTATGGCAATACCAAACTGTATTTCCCTGATTGTATTGAGTGGCGTTGTTGCAAAAGAAACAAAAACCTATCTGGACAAAGTTTCAAACCCTCTTGCAAACGCATAGTCTAATTATGAAAATAAAAGCCAGACCTTGCATGGTATATTGCCTGGTCTAAAAAATAACAGATAAGCTAAAAAGCCCTGCTTTCTATAAAAGAATGCCAGGGCTTTTTTTAGCCAATTTTGCCCTCGTCTTGAGAATTATCAAAAAATATACTAAAATAATCTTTATGCGAGGAGTAAGCGCCTTTCTTATCTTTTTATTTTCTCTTCTATTTTTTTCCTGTCAGAAGGAAATTTCTCCTGTTGAATATGACGGTGAAATAATCCTTGAAGACGCTGATTCTCTTTCCCCGCTTCTTGAAAAACCTACCCAGACCTGGCACACCACAAATAAAAAAATCTGCATTCTATACGGCTACGGCTATAATGAAGCGGATTTTGTACAGCAGATGAACGAAAAGCTTTCAGAAGTATTCGGACTTTCTGAAGACGGTGGAATGATTTTAAGCTATGTTTTCCCGGATGATTTTAAAAGAGGCTCCAGAGTATACATAACAAGCCTTCAGGACCTGCTCTCTGATACCGACCTTCAGGGAATAATTCTTTTAGGTGCACCGGAAGGAACCCACGTTGCAATTGCCAGAATGCAGGACTCCTGGGGAGGAAGCCTACCCTTCCCTGTTTTTGCCCTCTTTCCTCAGGATGATGTTCTTGGAATTGAAGATTCTGCCGACTTTGTTCTGGACAAGGCTCAGAAAGCCCAGATAAACGGAATCATTACCGAGGAAGAACAATCCTATGTTGATCAGATTCCTTCAATTCTTATAAACTGTGCTTCCTATATTTCCTGGACAGATTCACCTTTTGAAAAAAATGCAAAGCTTTACGAAATTGTAAAAAAAACCTGCAAAGACCTGAAAATCGAACGTTATTCGGATCCTGATACAGGACTTATTTCCATCAACCATTTTGTCCTGGAATAGGCCATGAACAGTCTAAAACAGATATCCGCCGGCATATTTTCCAGCAAAAAAGACCTTCATGCTCTCTCAGAAAAAATCGAAGCAAAACTGCTGGTAATCTCTGACAGTCACGGAAACTCTCCTCTCTTAAAATACATAATTACAAGCTATTCTCAGGAATGCGATGCCCTGGTTTTTGCAGGAGACGGAGCAGGCGACCTTCTTTCCATTTTAGAGCAGGCAACAGAGGATAGAAAGCTTAAAGAAGTTCTTCCTCCTGTAATCGCTTTTGTAAAAGGAAACAACGATCCCTATCAGTATTTTTCAAAAAAACTTCTGGAAAAAAAACTTTTCAAAAAGGAAGAATTTGCAGCCCTGCCAATACCAAGGGAAACTCTTTTCTCTGCCGCAGGAAAAAAAATACTCCTCCTTCACGGTCATGAACAGGGGGTTTACTATTCAAACCAGACCCTTACAGAATACGCCCATAAGAGAGACTGCCAGATTGCAATCCACGGACACACTCATGTTCCGGCAGAAAGCATGTCTTCGGTATACATAATGAACCCGGGCAGCATTTCCCTGCCAAGAATGATGACAAAACAGGGCTTTGCCTACACTTTTATCAGGGAAGACTTGATCTATTCTAGATTTTTTGGATTGAAGGACAGAAAAACCTATGAGTTTGCCCCCTACAATCCGGAATGTCTTATGTAACCTCAATGTCGAGTTATCTAACTGTAAAATAAAAATTGGCGTAGGCGTGGTTGCGACACAAAAAACACTCAGCCACCGCGAAGCGGTCTGCCGTTTTTTGCTGGCGCGTTCACGCCGAGAGCCAATTTTTGAATTGAAATTATAAAACTCGAAATTAAGGCTATTTAATTTTTTGCTTTTTTTACAGAAGTACCAGAACTTTATCAGGGCAGGCAGCAACGCATTGACCGCAGGCGGTACACTTACTCCTGTCAATTTCTGGAAGCCCGTTTACAAGCTGAACAGCCCCTTCAGGACATTTTTTTGTACAGATTCCGCACTTAAAACATCCTTTAGAGCAGTCTTTTTTAATCTGAGGCTTATTTTCGCTTCGGTTTGAACAAAGAGCAATTGCACCCTTTTCATCTTTTGGAATAAGGCGGAAAAGCCCCTTTGGACAGGCCTTTACGCATTTTCCGCAGGCAAGGCACTTTTCTCTGTCAATCACAGGAAGCCCGTTCTGACCCATGGAAAGAGCATCAAAAGGACAGGCTGCAACACAGTCACCAAAACCAATACAGCCAAAGGCACATTTCTTTCTGCCGTTGTTAATCTGCTGGCTCATGGCACAGGTTTTAGGTCCTACATAAATACCTTTATCATGGGCACATTCCCTGTCACCAGCACAGGCAAGGAAAGCTACCTTAGGTTTTGATTCACCGGATGAAGTTCCAAGAATTGCGTTGATTTTTGCCGCACATTCTGCCCCTCCTGCAACACAACCGTCACTTGGAGCCTGCCCCTTGCTCACTGCCTCTGCAAAAGAGTCACAACCTGCATAGCCACATCCACCGCAGTTTGCTCCGCTTAAAGCATCACGGATTTTCTGAATGCGTTCATCAACTGAAACATAAAAAATCTTTTTGAAAAGTCCAAGCAGAAGCCCCAGAAGAAAGCCCGCAAGGAGAGAAACAATTATGGTATAAATTACAATTTTCATATTTCCCCCTCCCTAGTTGATAAGACCTTTGAAACCAAGGAAAGAAAGGCTCAAAAGGCCTGCTGCAATGTAGAGAATTGGAGTTCCCTGAAAGGCCTGAGGAACTTTTGCAATTTTAAGTCTGCTTCTCACTCCGCTCATAATAACCATACTCAAAAGGAAGCCTAAAGCGCTGCCCAGGGCATAAACCAGACTCTGACCATAGTTAAAATCCTTGCTGATACAGTTGATTGTTACACCAAGAACAGCACAGTTTGTTGTGATAAGGGCAAGGTAAACACCCATTGATTTATAAAGAGATGGAATTGATTTTTTCAGAAAAAATTCAACCAGCTGAACAAGAGAAGCTATTACCAGAATGAACATAAGGGTCTGTAAAAATTCAAGGTGAAGTGGAACCATTACAAGATTATAGACAGGCCAGGTAACTGCAGTTGCAAGAAGGATTACAAAGGAAGTTGCCACCCCCATTCCAAATGCCTTGTCAGTTTCACTTGTCATTCCGATAAAAGGACAGATTGCAAGGTACTGAATGAATACCACGTTATCGATAATTGCAGATTTTATAAGAAGCTTTAACAGGTCTATCATTTGGCACCCTCCTCTTTATTCTTGTTTTCAGAAAGATTTTCAGCCTTTACTTCAGCCTTATTTTCTGAAATACAGCTGGCATCAGTTTTTCCACGGTTTGGACAGGCAAGCTTACAGGCAGCACAGCCAGGCTCTTCAATTTTTACTTTCTGCTTTTCTTTTTTTGCTTTTGAAATCTTTAATCCCTGAACCATAGCGGCAAGAAATCCAAATACCAGAAAGCCTCCTGGAGCACTATTAAAAATTCCGATTCTGAAGTTTTCCGGAATTATTTCCATTTTCAAAGCAGTTCCAGACATGAGGGTTCCACCGCCCAAAAGTTCCCTGAAAAAGGAAATCAAAAGAAGGACAATTGTGTAGCCAAGTCCCATTCCCAATGCATCAAGAACTGAATCACCAAGAGTATTTTTTGAAGCAAAGGCCTCAACTCGCCCCATGATGATACAGTTTACTACTATAAGCGGCAGGAAGACGCCCAAAGCCTCATAGAGATTTTCAACATAAGCGTTCAAAACCAGCTGTACAATGGTTGTAAAAGCAGCGATTATTACGATAAAAATCGGAAGACGCACGCTTGAAGGTATTTTTTTTCTGAAAAGGCTGATTACGATTTCGCTCATCAAAAGAACGAAGGTCATACCCATTCCCATACCAAGACCGTTAAAAACGCTGCTTGTAACACCAAGGGAAGAACACAGTCCTATATTCAAAACCAGAAGAGGATTTTCCCTTATAAAACCGTTTGTAAAAATTTTCAATTTTTTGTTCATCAGTTTTCCTCCCCGCCTACTCTTGCGGAAACCTTATCTGAGTCTAATGCATTTTCTGCTTCTGAAAGAGAATCCGAATCAGAAGAGCTGGCTTCCAGAGCTTCAAAAATACTTGAAGTTCCTGCATTAATAAGAGCGGCAACAGAAAGGCTGGTAATGGTAGCTCCGCTTATGGCATCAAAATCTTCCCCAGCCTTAAAACCGGAAGCAGCATTTTTTCCTTCAAACTGACCGTAAAAAGTTTTTCCGTTTGGAAGGGTAAATGTAGGATCGTTTGCCTTAAGACCAAAGCCAGGAGAATCAGTGAGTTTTAAGAATTTTAAGCCCTGAAGAGTACCGTCTTTTTTCATTCCTACAAAAATTGTTCCCTGGTCGTATGTTGGGCCGGAAACCTGAGCTGCTCCACCCAGCACAAGCCCCTCTTTTTTTGCAAGAATAATCTGCTCAATTTTTATATTACCAAGATTTTTTCCGCTGAAATTTTCAGCTTTTTCAAAATGACATCCTTCTTCCGGAAAAAATGCTTTCATTGAAGAAGCAATCTTGGCTTCCTGATTGGCAGCAATTTTTGGAGCGGTAAAATTATTTACAAGGGCAAGAACTGCGCATGAAACAGAGGCGTAAAGAGCCAGAACCAGTCCCAGTTTTACCATTTCAAGGGAAGATTTTTTATTTTCACTCATCCTTTCCCTCCTCTTTTTCCTTATTTACAGAAGAATTTTCTGAAATGGAAGCAGAAATGTCCTGAGCCCTGGCATTTTTAAGGTCAAATTCCATGGTGATTTTTGATACATCAGGCTTTCTGTTTCCTTTTTTTCCGTAACCGTAACTTCTGACTGTCAGATTGTTCAGGAAAGGAGCCACAGTATTCATTATAAGAATACTAAACATTACACCTTCCGGATATGTTCCAAACTTTCTGATAAGGAAAGTGATAAGACCGCAGCCAAAACCAAAAACAAGGCGGCCTGGCTTAGTAACAGGAGTGGTTGCATAGTCAGTTACCATAAAGGCTGCACCAAAAATAATACCGCCTGTAAGAAGACCAATCAAAACATCCTGGCCGGCAAGAGACAGCCCCTTGGAAAGACCGGCAAAAAATGTGCAGACTGAGAATGTGGCCACCATAGAAAGAGGTGCCCGCCAGTCAACAATGTGCATGATAAAAAGGAAGAGGAATGAAATCAGAATCAGAAGAATGCTGGTTTCACCAATACAACCTGCCCTGCTTCCAAGGAAATAACTCATAAAATCAAAGTTTTCCAGAGTGCCGGCTTTTACTTTGCTCAAAATTGTAGCAGAAGAAAGGGCATCCAGAGCACCGGAAGCAGAAGCATCTGCCAGGGACGACAAAGCATCAGAGGCAGCAGAAGCAGAATCGGCAAGGGTATCTCCAACAGATCCGGCAATAGTGCCGGCAGCTTTTGTGGCGGAAAGAGGATTTAACCAGGAAGCACCCATTACAGCAGGAAAGCTGATTACAAGGAAAGCGCGGCCGGTTAAAGCCGGATTAAAAACATTGCTTCCGATTCCACCAAAAAGTCCTTTTGCAATAACCATTGCAACAAAACTTCCAAGACATACCATCCACAAAGGAATTGTTGGGGGGCAAACCAAAGCCAGAAGCAGCCCCGAAAGAGCTGCACTAAGATTGTTTACAGTAATTTTCTGCTTTGTGCAGAGCTGGAAAAGAGCTTCCGAAGCAAGGGCACTTAAAACTGCAGTTAAAATTACTAAAAGCGAGCGGAATCCAAAAAAAACTATGCCGCTTATACATTCAGGAATCAATGAAAGAATTACGCACAGCATTATTTTCTGTGTGGAAAGCTTCATGGAAAAATGAGGGCTTGATGAAAGATAATATCCGTTTTGAGCCATTACTTAGCCTCCTCTTTTTTTACGGCAGCAGCAGAACCTGTCTGGGACTCAGCAGGGCTTTTACCGGCAGTCTGTGCTTCTGCTCCTTGAACTTGAGCAGTCTTAGATTGTGCAGACCGGGCTTCAGCCTCTTTTTTTGCCCTTTCAGCCGCCATCTGAGCCCTTACAAGACCTTTTCCCTGCCTGATTCTCTGAACAAGTTTTACATGGGAAGGACAGATAAAGGCACAGCAGCCACATTCAATGCAGTCCATAAGGCCAAAGCGCTTAGCCTTTTCAATATTGCCTGCTTCTAGTTCTCTCTTAATAAGAACAGGGCTTAACCTCATTGCGCAGGTTTTAACACAACTTCCGCAGGAAATACATGGATCTTCCTCAAGTATAGTAGTTTCTTTTTCTGTAAGGAAAGTGACACCGCTGGTTCCCTTCTGTACAGGAAAGTCATAACTTGCCATGCTAAAGCCCATCATAGGGCCGCCGCTTATGATTTTTGCGCAGGAATCAGAAACTTCAAAAACCTCAGGAACAAGGTCACTGATTAAAGTTCCAACAGGAACCCTGATATTACAAGGTTTGGAAACAGCTCCTCCGCTTATGGTAAGGGTTCTTTCAATCAGAGGTTTGCCAAGGCGGAAGGCCTCGCTGATTGCACAGACAGTTCCAACATTGCAGATAACCGCTCCCGCATCGGCAGGAAGTTTTCCGCTTGGAATTTCTACATTAAGACAGGCTGAAACAATAAATTTTTCAGATCCCTGAGGATATTTTGTCTTTACCAGGAAAACCGACATATCGTCAGCATAGCCCTGCTTGTAGATTTCTTCTTCAAGAATAGGTTTTAAATATTTTTTATTGTCTTCCAGGGCAATAATTCCCCTGGCACCAGTTAGGCGAAGAACAATTGCAAGTCCGTCCACCACCTTTTCAGGAGTCTCTTCCATCGTTCTCTGGTCGCAGGTAAGGTAAGGTTCACACTCAGCAGCGTTTACAAGAACGTAAGAAACTTCCTTGTCTTTTGGAACATTAAGCTTTACATGGCAAGGAAAACTTGCTCCACCCATACCCACAATGCCAGCGTCCCGAACTCTTTTCAGGGCCTCTTCAACTTCGCAGGTAAAAGGATCCAGAGCTTCCATATAAGCTGTTTCCTGGGCCCGATCTTCATCAGCCTGAATAACGATACATGGAACTTCCTGACCACCTGTTACAAGACATTTTGTTATTTTCTTTACAGTTCCTGCCACGGAAGAATGAACCGGGCAGTTCATAAATTTATCACCGTTGGCAATAATCTGACCTTTAGCCACCTGGTCGCCAACATTTACCAAAGGCGTATTAGGAGCGCCTCCCATTGTTACCGGGATAGTGACTGTTTTGCTTTTTGGCATGCAGGGAGTAATGGGACACTTTTCAGAAAGCTCCTTCATTTCCCTGGGGTGAATTCCACCCTTAAATGTATGCAGTTTCATAATAGTTCATTCTAGTTTATCCACGGACTTTTGTAAAATAGAATTTTTCCAGAGAAATCTGTAAAAAAAATGGAAATGCAAAAAAATTCCTCTTCTCCAGCCTATAAAAAAACAGGACTAAAAAACAGGAGAAAAAAGCCGGACTTTATCCTGCAGAAATTTTACTCGCTGAAATAAAAAAGCCGGACTAAAATCCGGCTTTCTTTGCTTAAAAAAATTAATGTCAGAGCAAAATAAAAATTACACCCTGTACTTAATCTTTTTTCCTGTTCCCTCGTACATCTTCTTTCTAAGCTCAGTAATCTGAGGGTCAGAAATGTAATCATCAAAGCTTGTCATGCGGTCAATAATACCGTTTGGCGTAATTTCAATGATTCTGTTTGCAATAGACTGAATAAACTCGTGGTCGTGGCTGGTAAAGAGAACAACGCCAGGGAAGTTTATAAGTCCTTCGTTCAAAGCCTGAATTGCTTCCAGGTCAAGATGGTTTGTAGGGTCATCCATTACAAGAACGTTTGCCCCGCTGAGCATAAGCTTGCTGAGCATACAGCGCACTTTCTCTCCTCCGGAAAGAACCTTTACTTTTTTCAAGGATTCGTCGCCGGAAAAGAGCATTCTTCCCAAAAAGCCCCGGACATAAGCATCGTCCTGCTCTTTAGAATACTGCTTGAGCCACTCAGTAATATTGTAGTTATTGTCAAAATAAGAAGAATTATCTCTTGGAAGATAGGTGTGGCTTGTGGTCTGGCCCCAGTAAACTTCACCGCTTTCAGGCTTTTTAACATCATTGATGATGTCAAAGAAAGCCGAAATTGAGTTGTGCTCAATTCCAACAAAGGCAATCTTATCAGTTCTATTTACCTTCAGGCTGAATTTGTTCAGGAGCTGAGTTCCGTCTTCATCCTTCAGACAAAGGTCCTTTACTTCAAGAACATTGTTTCCGATTTCACGGTCTGCCTTAAAGTTTACATAAGGGAATTTACGGGTAGAAACAGGCAGGTCTTCCACGCTCTGGGCAAGCTTGTCGTAAATCTTTTTGCGGCTGGTTGCCTGTTTTGATTTTGCAGCGTTAGAACTAAAGCGCAGGATAAATTCCTTAAGGTCTTTCATCTTGACTTCAGCCTTTTGCTGCTGTTCCTTAGCCTGTCTGTGTAAGACATGTGTGATCTGGTA
>JAILKG010000070.1 GCA_024693915.1 Treponema sp. | reverse complement strand
TGTGCCAGGCATACTTATGCCAAGGCATAAATATGCCTGGCAGTGCGAAGCACCGAGCCTCTGGCGGGCAGCGGAAGGCCGGTAGGAGAAGGGACCGCCTGAAAAAATATCTTATAGCAGTCAGAAATTACAGTCCCATATTGAAAATGGCCTTTACTTCGCCTTTTCCGCTTCTTAAGTGCATGCGAAACTGAAGTCCACCGGTAAACTTTGTTGTTTTAGAAAATTTTCCCACAATGGGAGAAAAATCTGTCTGAAAGTTCAGGTAAATAAAGTCGTCGACGGCGGATTCCCTTACTGCGTTGATAAAGCCTTCCAGGTCGCGGATATCAGGGTCTTCGGTTTTTAATGTGTCGTAAAAGAGCACCAGGTCGTAGCCCAGTTTTAAGCCTGCCCGCTGAAAATAGAGGTTCAGACCCGGAATGGATTTTTGAAATTCGTAGCCGGCAAGAAGAATTTCCACATAGGAGTCGCTGGAGGTTCCGTTTTCCTGATACCAGAGGCTTCTGACTTCCAGTGGCATGCAGATTACCCAGTTTTCAAGACCGAAGGCAGGAATTGTGTAGGGCAGGAAGAAGCCAAAGTCCATGGCGGCTGTAAACTGGTTTTCTTCATCGATTTTTTCAGTTTGTTTTTTTAAGGCTTTCTGGGGATCATTAATTCCAATAAGGGAAAGGGAAGTTCTTATGCCGGATTTTTCAAAAGAGCTCATTCCCTTCTGTTTTATATTGGAAAAATCGATTTTAAAATGAGTTTTTGAAGTGTAGTAGCTTTCCTGCAGGGAAGGCCAGTTTGTTTTTTCAGTGATGGTTCCGTCTTCCCAGTTGTAGTAGGTGGTGCTTGCGCTCCAAAGCTGGCCAAAAGAAAGGGTCAGGACATTATGGGGCAGGGCTATTGTGGTGTTCCATTTTGCGCTTAAAAGTCCTTCCAGATTGTAGTGGCCTTCTTTATCGAATTTCCACAGGGCGCTGGCTCCTATGTCGAAAGGCAGAATGGATGTGTTTACCATGGCGCAGAGGGAAAAGTCATTGTCTGTGGTAAAGGTTTTCTGATTTGTGTCTATGTAGCCGGCGCAGAAAGAAATAAGTCCCTCTATATTTTCAAGAGGGTCTGTATTTGTAAGGTAGGAAGCTCCCAGCCCCGGTGCAAAGGTGAACTCTGAAAAGTCGATGGCGCTTACCGGGAAAAGAGGAATCGTAGAGCCCTTTAGAGAATACTTGTAGAGGTGGTATTTTGAAATGGGGTAGCCGTTTAGGCTGCCGTTTACCGCCTTTTTTTGTGCTTTTTCCCATTTTTCAAATGTAAAAAGATCAGGGTAGCGTTTTTTTAGAATATCATCTTCTTTTTGGCTTTCTGGCAGTTTTTCTGACTTGCTGGTGACCTGGCCTTCTGAGTTTTTGTCTGTCCCCATTTCTTCTATATTGTCTGCTTTTATTTCTTTAAGGTTCAGACTTTGATAGCTGATTTTTTCTTCCGGAATGGCTTTTAAAAGATGCTCTTTGTCGCTGTGGTTTGAGTAATAAAGAATGCCCTTGCTTAAAAATGAATCGTAGATGCCGCCAGGAATACTTTCTTTCTGAAGCAAAACTTGCTCCAGACTTGCTTCCTTATTCAGTTTTATTATGCCCCGTCTTCCGCTCTGGTAGCTTCCTTCCTGAGTCCAGGAAAAAGAAATTGTATTCTGGTCTTCTTTTTTGAAGAGATGAGCCTGCAGGGGCAGCTTGTAGATTTTTTGTTTGTTGTAAAAACAGTCATGGAAAACAAGAAGCAGTCCCTTTTCAGTATTTTTGGCATTTTCAGCCCTGCTTCGCAAAACCATAAGCAATTTTCCTGTTGCAAGGGGAATTAATGCTTCTGTCTGAAGGCCGAATGGTAAGGGCAGACTGTAAATTTCCTGGGAAGAAATATCTTCCTTAAGAGGATACACTTTAAGATAACTTTTTCCTGCAATTTTCTGATAACCGGCTACGGCCTTTGTTTCTATAGAAAAGTCAAAAAGAGCTCCCTTAGAAAGTGGGTACTTTTGTATTGTAAATGCTTTCTTTTCAAGGTCGTAAAGGCGGACTGTGTCTTTGTAAAGAGTTCTGTTGTGAAGAGGGGAAAGAAAAGACATAACCAGATATTTCTGATCGTCGCTAAGGCTGAGATTTTTAATAGAAGTTATTTCGCACAGCAGATTTCTTCTGCCTCTTCCCTGGTCAATTTCCCTTAATGGAGCTTTTGTGTCCAGAAAGGCAATTTCTGAGTGGCTGAAATCAAAAAAGTAGAGACTGTCCTTTATTTTGTAAAGCCAGTTAAAGGTGTTCAGACTGCCTTCCATGGAAAGCAGAATTGAGGAGTCTGAAAGATTATCCCCATTTGAAATATTGGAGGAGCCCTCAAAGTCTGCTGCAGGGGAAATCTCTGCCCAGTTGGAAAGATTATCCCCCTGGGAAAGTTTTTCCGTTTGCTGGACCTTTGTCCTGACTTTTTCATCTAAGTAAGCTTTCTTCTCTTCTGCTATTTCTGTCAAAAGGGGAACACTATTGTAAAAATCTTCCCAAACCTGGTTCAGGCTGAGACCAAAGACTTTTTTGAATTTTCCCCTGGCTAAAGAAAAAAAGTTTACTTCTCCTGCTTTTGTGTAATATTCCCTGATTTTTTCAGGGCCGAATCTGTAAAAAAGATAGGCAGAAAAGGCGTTCATGCAGGCCTGGGAAAGGCCTGTTGAGTATACATCTCTTGAGCCCTGTAAATCTGTCCAGAGGGGAAAATACCCCTTTTCTTTTGCTTCGGCAATTAAGGCAAGTTGAAAGCCGTCCTTTGTGATGGAGGAGGCTGTCTGAAAATTAAATGGTGAAAGGTTTTCTGAATAAGTTAAAATTTGGCCGGAAGCTTCTGTGTTTTTTATGCCATTTGAACTTATGGCCCCTTTTGAACTTTCTGCTTCTTCTGCCTTTTCGGCTTTTTCTGAAAGAGCCCTTCCTGAGGCAGGTCTTTTTGAGGAAGTGCTTTCTTTTTTTATATCGGCAGTACCGGCTTCTTTGCTTTCTTTTTCATATGCTCCGTTTGCGGCAGTTTCTACAATTCCTTCAAAAAAGGCAGAGGGCATATTCAAAAGAAGGGCCGGCTGCAGGGCATCTCCACCAACTATTGCGGATGTGACTTCCCAGAATGAGCTCCTTTTGGCGGCGGCGCATACCCGGTATAGAGTTTTTTTGAACTCTTCGTAGAGAGCTTCTTCTGCGTATTGTTTTGCTCCGTCGCTTGCCGCCTGGTAAATTGTAATTCTGTGGTAAGGGGAAGGGGTGTATTCTATGGAAAAAGAGTCTGAGTCAAAGGTGATTGCAACCGGCAGGCGAAAGAGTTTTTTTATGGAAAAAAAATCAGCCGCTTCTTCAAAAGTTTCATCTGCAAAAAGAGAAAGATAGGAAACGCTTTCTTCCGCTTCTTTAGGGTAGATAAAATCAAAGTGCCGTGTAGAAAGTACGCTGACACGACGGGGCTGGTTAAAAATATTAGCGCTTAATAATTGCGGAAAGAGCAGAAAAGAAAATGTAAATAAAAGAAGCTTTCGGATTTTCATGCCTTTTTATTGTTTAATTTAGGGGAGGCTTAGCTCCCCGGATAACTACTCTTCCTGCTTTTAGGAAGCTTTGTTTTAGTAAATCATTGTACCGATACCTCGGTCGCTGAACATTTCAATCAGCAGTGAGTGTGGTACACGACCATCGATGATATGGGTGCGGGGAACTCCTCCCTCTAAAGCTGTCATACAGCAGTCGATTTTTGGAATCATTCCTCCGGCGATAATTCCTGTTGCCTTTAGAGAACCTAAAGCAGTTCTTTCAATTCTTTTGATAAGGCTTGAAGGATCGTCGATGTTTCTTAAAACTCCAGGAACATTTGTAAGCTGAACGAACTTTTCTGCCTTGAGGGCAACTGCAATTTTTGCAGCAGCGGTGTCAGCGTTTATGTTGTAGCGGGAAAAATCTCCCTGAACTCCGCCGGCTACAGTGGAAATTACCGGGATAAAGCCTCTGTCTAAAAGGCTGGTGATAATTTCAGGATTTACGGAAACGATGTCACCTACATAGCCAAGGTCTTTTTCAGTTTTTTTAGCTATAAGAAGTCCGGAATCAATACCGCTTAAACCTACTGCTTTACCGCCCTTCTGTGAAAGAATACCAACTATATCCTTATTCAGTTTTCCGGTAAGAACCATGGTAACAATTTCCATTGTTTCTTCGTCAGTATATCTTAGACCGTCGATGAAGGTGGATTTTTTGCCGACTCTGTCCAGCATGTTGTTGATTTCAGGTCCGCCTCCGTGAACCAGAACAACTTTGATTCCAATAGTATTTAAAAGGACTATATCCTCCATTACTGCCTGTTTTAATTCTTCGTTGAGCATGGCGTTTCCGCCGTATTTTACTACAACAACTTTTCCGCACCAGGCTTTAAAATAAGGCAGTGCCTCTACAAGTACGTTTGACCACTGTTCTGTAGTAAGATTGGATATGTCTTTGTCCATATAAAATTCCTGCTGATTTTTAAGATTGCCTTGTAAGATTAGCGCATTTTTAAAGCTTTCGCAATAATTAAGATTCTATTACAGATGGCTGTGCATAAAGTCAAGATAATCTTCTTCTGTGAGAGGCTTGGAATAGAAATAACCCTGCACCTGATCGCAGGATGCTTCTTTAAGGAAATCTCTCTGTTCTTTTGTTTCAACACCTTCAAAAATGGTCTGCTTTTCAAGCTGCTTGCTTAAATCGATAAGACCTCTGATAAATTTAGCAGATTTTGCATCCAGCTGACCTTTTTCATTGGTGGAGGAAAGAAGGAATTCTCTGTCGAATTTCAGGACATCTACAGGAATTTTTGTGAGCATGTTCAGAGAGCTTTCTCCGCTTCCAAAGTCGTCCATGGCAACAGAAAAGCCTTCTCTGTGAAGTCTTTCAGTAATTTCTTTTAAAGTGTTGTTGTTCATTACGGAACGTTCAAGAATTTCAATCTGAATAAAACTTGCCGGAATGTGAAAGCGTTTGAAAATGCGGGAAAATTCCATCATGAATTTTTCAGGCTTGTCGTGATTTCGGCTCATGTTCAGGGAAACCGGAACTATAGGATTTCCTTTCTGAATCTGCTCTTCCAGAAACATGAATACTTTTTCGTAAACATAAAAGTCAAGTTTTTTAATAAAACCGTTGCTTTCAAAAAGAGGAATAAAGTTGTCCGGGTAAATTATCTTTCCGTCTGTTGTTTTCCAGCGTACAAGGGCTTCTGCTCCTACGATTTTGTCAGTGGTAAGATCAATTTTTGGCTGGTACATAACAAAAAACTCATTGTTTATCAGGGCAGATTCCATGTTTGCTTCGATAAAGTGCATTTCATTTGCTTTTTCAAGTATTCTTGAATTGTAAATGGCGTAAGAAGAAATAGCCGTGTCTTTTATCGAATTCTTTGCAAAAGAAACCTGACCAATGAGTTCTTTTATAGTTGTGTTTTCTCTGTTTTCCAGGCGGACAAAGGTGATTCCATATTTTGGGAAAAAGGGAATTTCAAAGTGTTTGATTTCTTCGTTGATTTCATCCATCTTTGCTTTGAAAACTGTCATGGCCCGCTGAACATTGTGAACCTTCATAAAGGTGTAAAAATGGTCTGCGTATCCTCGGGCAGTGATTCCCTTGTAATCATTTGTGATTTTTGAAAGAAGCTTGGAATAGAATGAAATGATTTTGTCCGCTTCTTCTTCCCCATAATTCTGGTTTATAAATTTAAATCCCCGGATATCGGACTCAATGAGCATGAATTTTGCTTTTTTATTTCTTTTCATCCATCTGGTGGCTTCAAGTTCAAACCTGTTCCTGGTCATAAGATTTGTCAAAGGATCGTAAAAACTTGCAATGTACTGGTTTCTGTAAAAGTATCCAAGAATTCCCCTTTCCAGGAAAAGAAGCAAAAGGAGAGAAATAATTGAAATGGACAGAACAAAGATTTTAGTGGTTACCTGCTGGCTGTAAACTTTTTTTAAGGCAGATTGAGGGAAGGAAATGGCAATCGTCCAGCCGCAGACAGGAATCTTCTTAAAGAAGAGGTTGATATCTTCTCCATTTAGACCTTCTGTTTCTATATTTCCGCTGTAAGCTTTGGCAACCATCTCTGATCCGCCGAATTTCTTATATTTTTCTTTTTCTGGGAAAAAAGTTTTTGTAAAATATTTCTTGTTTGGAGTGATGATGAATCTTCCCATTCGGTCCATAAGGTGAACTTCAATTCCGTTTTCTTTTCCCAGGGTAATTGTATCTGTGATTGTATGCAGTTTGCTAAGCTTTATTGGACCGCACAAAATACCTTTAAGTACATTGTCATCATCATAAAATGGAATTTCAATTACAAAACTAGGTTCTTTTACATATTGGGAGTAGACAATATCACTGACATAATATTCATCCCCAAAGGAAAAATTCTTACTGGAAATATAATCCTTTGCGTCAAATTTTTCCGTTAGTCCGTTTGAAAAATATTCTGTATTGCTTTCAAGGTCTACATAGAAAGAGAGGGTAAAGTCTGAGTGTATGAAGGGTGTTTCCTGAATCAGCCAGTCCTGAATGGCCTTTGGATCTTTTGTTTTGAAAATCTTTCTGTTGTAGAGGGCTTCCAGACTGGTTTCGTAACCGCCTATGTAAAAATAAATGGCGCTGGAGTAACCTTCAAGAATCTGATTGCAGCTTTCAAAATATTTTTCTTCCGCATTGTTAAGGTAAATTTTTAAAATTTTATCGGTTACGTAAAGCTGAAGCATTACAACGATAAAGGTAATTATCAGGCTGGAGAGGAATCTTAATTTAAAAGGACTGATTTGACGAGTACTTTTAATTTTCATAACACTTCAATGATATCACAGTTTATTTAAAATGAAAGAGGGATTTTTTTATTCCAGATGACAAATATAAAAATAATCTGTATTCTTCCACTGAAGATGGAGACAAAAATGACTTCAGAAAAAAATAGCGGCATAAATCAGTTTTCCCGCACAGCCCTTCTTCTGGGAAATGAGGGCCTTTCAAAATTACAGAAAAGCCGGGTAATCATTTTTGGTGTTGGTGGAGTGGGCGGTTATGTTGCAGAAGCCCTTGCCC
>JAILKG010000055.1 GCA_024693915.1 Treponema sp. | reverse complement strand
CCGACGAAAAAGGAATATTTCTGCAGCCTTTTTATAAATACCACCACCCAGGACATGGACCTGTCGGCCTACTGCATCCAGGCGTACACAGAACTTGGAGACTACAAGCCAGGTTTGAGCCAGCTGCGGCAAACCGTAAACGAGGCCAAAGCCGCAGGAAAGAATGTAGAGCTTTTCGTCGAAGAGAACAAGCAAGACACAATTTTCGAAGACATTTATTACAGCGCCGCCGAACGCGCGGTTTTTGAATATTACAACGACAGCCTCTACCAAAACCTGTCGGAATGGATCAATACCACCGACGAAAAAATCATCATGCTTTACGGAAACAGCGACCCATGGTATTCAGTGCGAATCAACGATGTCCAGCGCGACAATGTTCACATCTTTGTTCATCCAGCCAACAACCACAATACGTCAATCGACAATTTCCCTGAGCCTCAAAAAAGTGAAATAATCGACTTGATCAGAAAATCCATGATGTAGTTGAAATTAGAACCACAACTCTTTATGCAGAGCAAACTTCCAGTGTCGATAATTTTACACTATTCAAAACTTATGTTAATATGAAACAATACTTGTACAGAGGAGTTCGTATGAAACTAAAACGTTTTTTGGGTCTGACTTTTGCCTTTTTAGTGATTTCTTCAAACCTGGCTTTTGCAAATGGTGCAGACGATATTTATTTTGGGGCCGAAGGTAAGTTTGCCTTCCCAGTCATGTTTTCCGGGGACTATAACATAGCGGGAATTGGTGGCGGAGGAGCAATTGAGGCAGGCTACGACCTGTCAGGGTGGTTGTTAGGAATCCACGGAGAATTCAGGGGTGCCACAGACAATGGAAACCTTATGAAATCCATGAACAACGTATTTCTTACGGCAGAAGTTTCCAGACTGATTCCTCTCTTGCCAAAAAAAATTGATTTAAAGCCGACACTCGGAGTCGGACTGAATATTCTCAACACCGAATATTATAAGAATGAAAATTACAAAGCCTTTGATGAGCTCTCAAAAACACAGTCTCTTGCCATGCTTTATAATGCTGGTCTTGCGCTGGAGCTTCCTGTAATCTCCCAACGCGTTATCCCCTATATTGGTTTTGATTCAAATTTTTCTGTTGATAAAAAAGGCCTTTTTACATATCTTGATGCAAATGCCGGCATCAGAATGAAAATCGGCGGACCTGGGAGACCAGATAGTTTCAGCGTAAAAATAATTCCTGTAAAAGATTATTTCACTCCGGACGGGGACGGAGAATTGGATACGGCAAACTTTAAAGTCAAAACAAAATACTCGCTTAAAACAAAAGCTCAGTCTTGGAAATTTGAAGTTTACCAGATTTTCCGTGACCAGGAATTCATAATCAAAACAATCAGCGGTGAAGGCAATCCACCTGGTAAAATCACATGGGACGGAACTAGTGACAGAAAAAGATTTTTCATTTTCTCCGTGTCTGATTATAATGTAAGGATGACGGTTACTGACACCAACGGCAAAACAGCCAAAGCCGAGTCAAAAATTTCAACAGGCATTCTTGTGACAAAGAGTGAAGACGGAAAAGTCTTCAAGATTCGTGTTCCTGCAATTACTTTTGATGCAGATGCCGCAACCTTTGATACTCTTACGTCAAGACAGAAAAAAGCCAACGAATTTATTCTTAGAACCGTAGTAAAGGGTCTCAAAAAGTTTGAAAACTATAACATTATTGTTCAGGGACATGCCAACAACGTTTCCGGTACCGAGGAAGAAGAAATCAATGAGCTTATTCCTCTTTCTACACTCAGGGCAGAAGCTATTAAAAAACAACTTGTCACTCTTGGCCTTCCTGCAGCCCGCATGAAGGCAGAAGGTATGGGTGGCCGTGAGCCTATTGCTTCTGGAGAAGAGTCCTCGCGAAACCGTCGTGTAGAATTCATCCTTGTTGAAAAATAAATCTGCATACAATAAATCTGTTCGGGGACTTCATTTTCCGAACAGGTCAGTTGTTTTGCATTGCAAAAATATGAATGAGTATTTATGGGAGATAACATGAAAAACAGATTTGTTGCATTTGCGGCCGCGTTAATTTTTGCCGCTTTTACATTCGGCATAACAGCATGTTCGGAACTCTTTGAAGAAAAAGATGTTTACCCTCAGATGGAATCGCTTGTTGTAGCTGACGGCTCACCGGTAGTTTCTCCAGATCAGGATGACAAAACTGTAACTGTCTCTGATGAAAAAGTTCTTTCTGCCGAAATAAACGAAGAGGGAAAACTTGTGATAACCCCTCTGAAACCAGGATCTGCCGAAGTTTCTTTCTTTGATTCTAAAAACAACACTTACGTAACTTATGAATTTAAAGTTACCTCAAAAGGACGGCTTGTACAATCATCCGAGCCAAAGTATGTGAAATTTTATTCAATCACAATCCAGGAGTCTGAAAACGGAAGTGTGTCAGCAACTCCAGTACAAGCTGTGGAAGGTTCAACTGTTACACTCACTGCCAGAGCTGACGAGGGTTACCAGTTTGGAACATATACCGTAACTTCAGGTGGAAAGGCAGTAGCGGTAAGCGACAATACATTCACAATGCCTGCCGGTAATGTAACGGTTACTGCAACATTTGTTCCAAGGGAATTCACAGTTTCTATTTCTGCCATGACACACGGTTCCGTTGAAGCTGACAAAACTTCCGCTCATGCAGGAGATACAGTTACACTTACTGCCAGAGCTGACGACGGTTACCAGTTTGGAACATATACCGTGACTTCAGGTGAAAATCCAGTGACAGTAAGCGCTAATACATTCACAATGCCTGCCGGTAATGTAACGGTTACTGCGACATTTGTAGATAAATATTATGCTGTAGGAGATGTCCTTCTCAATGACGGCTCAATAATTTATTATGAAAATGTTGCCGATATGACAGCCGAGCAAAAAGAAAATGCAGTTGGTGTCTTGTATGCCCTTGATGAAAATGGCAATCCAAGAGGCTGGCTTGGAGTTTATAATTCAATAAAAAAGGGGACAGGCTGTTGGCTTGCTTGGGCAAAAGCGAAAACTACAGGTGAAAGTACTAAATTTACAAAAATTATTTGTACTCCTAGCACAAATGGCGTAGGCGCCGCTTCTACAGCAACTTTTACTGGCGATACAGACGGAAGCGATAACTGGGCCGATATCTGTTCTAATGACAGGACAGGCTCTGAGAATGCCGAAGAAAATTATCCTGGATTCCATTATGTAAATACTTATGCAGAAACTTTTAACCTTACTGGTGTTTATGCTGATGGCTGGTACATGCCAAGCATTGCTGAGTTGTCTTATATTTACAGAAATAAAGATGCAGTGAATGAAGTTATCACTGCTCTTGGGGGAACTACTCTTAGAGACCAGAGCTATTTGTCATCCTCCCAGTCTAAAACAACGGATTCCGTTTGGCACATAAATTTGGACAACGGCAGTTTGTCTAAAGAAGGAAAATGGATAAATCCGCTGATTTGCTGTGTGCGCAAGTTCACAGAAGGAAACTAAAACAAATTCTCAATAATCTTTTTAGGCGGATCCATTTTCTTTCCTAAAAAGACTAAAAAAATTATGCCGTGAGCAAACAGTTTTTCCGCTGCTTACCACGGCATTTTTTTATACTCTTTATTATAAGCCTGATTACATTATATTGCATACTGATTTATCACAGGGCAAGAAGCATAACGGGAATGTTCAGGCAATTCTTCTATAGCATTTCTGCATTTTTATTTCATTTAGCTGAAGATGCAATGCCATGGTTCTTACCTCATTTAAATTCCGTTACAAAACTTAAATTTTTACCTAATAAACTTTTTTAAATTGAAGACTGGCAGGGAAAAAATTACCATTCTTCATCGTAAAAGTCGGCTACCCTTCTGAAAGCGTTTGCAAGACCCTTTTTGTTTAAAATTCCTTCTTTTACATAGGTAATTCCAGCCAGAGAAGAAGTCATTACTTCCATCCGCTTGTCGTTTTCAATGCCGTTTATGCCATCGTCGTCATCCTTATTTTTAAGAACTTTTCCGCTGTAACCTTCAAGAATTCCATTTATAAGTTTGTAAGCCAGTTCTTCGTTTTTTTCAATGGCATCTGCTAAAGGCAGGTTGATAAGCTCTTTTGCGATTTTTTCTGATCTTCTGTAAATGGCACCCTTCATATACTCGTTAAAGCCTTCTCCCTTAGGAATAGACGGAGCGTTTTTGTCTGAGTATAGACTGTCTTCCAGCCAGCTTGTAAGTTTTCCCATAATGCTGGAAATTGCCGACATGTAGGCAAGGGAAAGGCAATCTTTTACAGATTCAACATTTTCCGGGGCTTTTCCGCTTTTCAGAAAGTTCTGGTACCAGGAGTCAAAATCATTTGACGCATCGGTAAGAATAGTTACTAATTCTTTTGGATTCATATGCACCTCACTTGGATATTAATATAGTGCAAAATCGCTACTTGAAAAAAAAATAAAATTGTGTAATTCTTTTAAATTGTGGTATAGCGCTAAACCTTATTAATATAGGGTGTGTCGTTTATCATTGGAGAAAGTAAAAGAAGGGAATAAGGCTTACATCTCTCAGGAGGATTTATGAAGAAAATCTTTTTAAAAGCAATTACTGCATCATTGCTGTCTTTTTCATTGATATTTTCTTCTTGTTCGGTTTCTACAAATGATTCTTCTACAGATAAGAAAACTGAACAGAACGAAAATCAGAACAACGAAAACGACAATTCTGGTTCGGGAAACACCGGTACGAACACAGGAACAAATACCGGTACAGACAGCGGTTCTGGAAATACCGGCAATTCAGGTTCCGGCTCATCCGGTTCAGGAAGTGGAAGCTCCGGCAGCGGAAGCGGTTCGGAAAGCAGCGGTTCTGGTTCAGGAACTTCTGGTTCTGGAAGTGACTCCGGCTCTTCTGGAAGTGACAGCGGTACTGGTTCCGGCAGTGACAGCGGTACTGGAAACACTGGCTCAAGTTCTGAAAATTTAAGCGATGCCTGGTGGCGAAGCAGCACTTTCTACCATATCTGGGTAAAGGCTTTTGCAGACTCTGACGGTGACGGCTGCGGAGATTTTAAGGGAATTGAAAACAAACTTTCCTATATTCAGGATACTTTGGGTTGCGATGCAATCTGGTTAAGCCCGATTTTTGAGTGTAATTACAAGGGAAAGGGTGAAGGCTTTAACATGCACGGTTATGATACTGTGGATTACTATAAGGTGAACTCTTATTTTGGAAGCGAAGATGACTTGATTTCCCTTATCAATGCCTGCCACGAACGTGATATAAAACTGATTTTTGACTTTGTTCCAAACCACACTTCTTCTGAGCACCAGTGGTTCAAGGATTCTGTTAATAAGAAAAACGGAAAAGACGACTGGTATATGTGGAGCGATACAGCAAAGAGCTGGAAGCCAATGGATATTTCAAAATGGGAACTTAATTCAACAAGAAACCAGTATTTCTACGAAGCCTTTGGCGGCGGAATGCCTGATTTGAACTACAACAATTCAGAAGTTAGGGCTGAGATGAAGAATGTTGTAAAATACTGGCTGGACAAGGGCTTTGACGGCCTTAGAATTGATGCTGTTCGATACCTTATGGAAACTGAATCTTCCCAGACGGATGTTGCCGGAACACACCAGTGGTTCAAGGAACTGAGAGCAGAAGTTCTTGATACTTACGAAAATCCAAAATTCATGGTTTGTGAAGCCTGGGTTGAAGGAAATAGAAATTCCTTGAACGCCTATTTTGGTGACGGCGATGAATTCAATATGGTATTTGACTTTGATGCTGGTAGACCTTGTATCACTTCGGCAGAAAATGGAACGGATTCCTTGGCTAGTACTTTGAGAGCGAACTACAGCGATTCCTGCACCTACGGTGTTTTCCTTGGAAATCATGACGAATATGCCGGCCGATTTGGAACAACTCTTGAGCAGGACTGGAAGAAAATCAATCTTGCAACAGCTCTTTCACTTTTGAGACCGACAGTTCCATTTATCTACTATGGAAACGAACTTGGAATGCCTGAATCTTCTTACGGTGGAGACCTTCGTCTTCGTGGAAACTACGACTGGAGTCTGGAAGCAGTTGAGGATGCAGATGAAACTTCTCCTCTTAATGTGAACAAGGTTCTTATTTCTTTAAGAAAAGCTTATGCAGATACATTTGCAAACGGAAGCGCAACAAAGCTTTCTACAGCAACTTCTGGAACTGTGGGATATGTTATCAAGGGAAGCGACGGGGATTTCCTCTGCATTTACAACCTTTCTTCTTCTTCAATTGAAAGTGCAAGTTTCTCTGGAAACGCTCTTAGCGGTGTAAGCCAGGCTGCCTGCGTAATCGGTGATACAGATGCTCCGGCCCTTACTTTCTCGTCAAACAGTGTTACTGTAAAAAATATTGCCCCTTGCACTTTCCGCGTTTACAAGCTGGGAAGCGATTCGGAAGACAACCTCTACGACACGGAAACTTATTCTGAAGGCGAAACTTACGGTCATTCTGCAAAAATGTATATCCGTGGTTCAATGAACAGCTGGGAAGCAACAGAAATGACCGGCCAGTATTCAGGCGGAGACTATGTTTGGTCTGCCGGCCTTTACCTTGAAGCAGGAGATGCATTATTTAAATTTGCAGTTGATGCTACAGACTGGAATGCCACAAACTGGGGACCAGATACAGAATACAGTGTAAAAACTGGCACAAACGAAAATATTGTTTACACAGTAGAAGAATCTAATCTCTATACAGTTTACTTCAATGAAACTGACCTAACCTGGTCCGTAGGCCCTTATACTCCTAAATACTCTGCAATGTATGTAAAAGGTTCAATGAACAGCTGGGGTGGAACTGCTATGACCGGAAAGGGAACTGCAGATGGATATGTGTGGTCTCTTACACAGACACTTACTGCCTCAACAACATACAGCTTTAAGTTTGGAACAAGTGCTTCCAACTGGAACACAAACTGGGGCTTGAGTAAAACAGATCCAACTTCAACAGTTCTTGTTTCAGCTGGAGAAAATATAACTTTCAAGCCTACTGCAAGTGGTTCTTACACTATAAGCTTTAACGAAGACACATTTGAGTATTCGGTAGAGTAATTTTATAAAATCAATTTTTTGATTATTCCCGGTATTTTCTTAAAAAGAGATGCCGGGATTTTTTTTATCCACGTATTTCAGTATGGGCTCATGATGCAGTCTAGAATCCCTTTTCCCTCAAATTGGAAACCAGCTGGACGTAGAATTCCCGTATGTCGAAATCCCTGATATTTTCCCTTTTCAGGTCAATCATGTCGCCGTGGGTGATTCCTCTAAGGTGAGGCGCGGTCATAAAGGTTTGAGAGCTTCCCCACTGCCATTCCTTTTCCGCCACAAGTCCGTCGTTTGGACCGTCGTAGCGTTTTACAATTGGGTAGGAGAAGGTGAGCGGAAAGTGGCCAGAGAAGGCGGTTTTCATTTTTGAGCCTACGCTGGCGTAGTAAACCAGAGGCGAATCAATAGCTTTTTTGTTGAAATCCTCGCAGTAATCTTTTGTGAGGCAG
>JAILKG010000072.1 GCA_024693915.1 Treponema sp. | reverse complement strand
CTGGAAGCTTCCAGTGCAGGAGAAGCAGGTAAAAGCTTTAGAATTGTTGCTAATGAAATTCGCCGTCTTTCAGATGGCATTATTGACGGAACAAAAGAAATTAAAGAAAAAATTACCGAAATACAGCAGTCTTCTGACTCCCTCATCCTTGCTTCAGAAAGTGGAACTCAAAAAATTAACGAAGGTTACGAGAATGCAAAGAGTCTTAGTGAAAAATTTGAAAGCATAAAAAATTCTGCCGAAGTTACAGCTTCTTCTGCATCCGATATTACCTCGATTATCCAGCAGCAGACAAGTGCCTCTGAGCAGATTCTTATAGCTCTTAAGCAAATTTCTGCAGGTGTAGAAAACTTTACTGTTGCTACAGACAATATTTCAAATGCTGCCGAAAATGTGCGTAAAATCAGTGAAGATTTGAACAAGGCCAGTTCAGAGGGTTAAAAAATGCAGGACGAAAAAACAGAAAATACAGATACAAAAGAAATTGTAAAATCCTCAAAAAATGAGCTTGCTGAAAATAGTGCAGAAATTGATGAGCTCTACAAGAAAATGGATGATAATTCAACTTATCTGATTTTTTCTGTTGGAAAAAAACTCTATGCCATAAAAACTCTCTTTATTCAGGAGATTATGCATTCTGCTAAAATTTATCCTCTCCCATTTGTACCTGAATATATAGAAGGAATTGTAAATTGCCGGGGACTTCCTTTTACTGTTGTAAACACTTTAAAAATGGCAGAAGAAGTGGATGAAGAAATTTCTGGCGGTACAGTTCTGGTTTTTAAAAGAGAGGATGATAATTTTGGAATTCATATATCAAATATAGAAATGTTTTTTGAACCGGAGGAGCAGGATATCAAAGCGGAGGGAATTCGTTACAAAATGAATTTGATTCCCTTTTTTGATGTAGACTCTATTGAAGAGAGACTCTTAGAGGATTTGCAGGAGAAAGAAGAATGAGTGATAAAATAAGAGTTCTTATTGCCGATGATTCCGCTATTACCCGTAATATTTTTGAAAAAGCATTCAGGCAGGATGGCTTTGATGTAGTTGCTCTTGTTTCAAATGCAAGAAAGGCTCTTGATTTTTGCCGGGAAAATCCTGTGGATATTGTTGTAAGCGATTACGATATGCCGGAAATGGATGGAATTCAGGGCTGCAAAATGATTACAAAAGAGTTTTCCATTCCGGTTGTAATTTATGCAGACGATATGTCTATCAAAGATGAAGCATTGGCTGCCGGTGCAGCTCTTTTTCTAAAAAAGCCTTCTCTTTCTTCTTTTAATGATGAGACCATGCAGACCTTTACCCTGAAGGTAAAAAACATTATGAGTAAAGCTGCTTCTCCCCGTCCTCCTCGTCATGAAAAAAAATTACCGGAGAAAGAGCACATTTTTCCTGTAGATCATTCTGCAGACAGAGATGATTCTTCAGACTTAAAAAATATAGCAAAGCGAGATTTTAAGATTCTCTGCATAGGTGCTTCAACTGGTGGACCTACAGCGGTTCAGACTGTTCTTTCTGGGCTTGGAGAAAATTTTCCTCTTCCAATTTTATATACCCAGCACCTGGATGTGGGTTCTGATGAAAAAATGGCAAAATGGTTCTGTGATACCTGTCCCAATATACAGACCAGTCTTGCAAAAGACGGGGAAATTGCAGAAGCAGGCCATGTTTACCTGGCTCCTGCAGACAGGCATCTTGTAATAGACTATGTAAGAAACGGAAAGCCTGTACTCCATCTTTCTGATGAGCCGCCGGAGAGATTTTTGAGGCCTGCTGTGAATAAACTTTTCCGCTCTGCTGCAAAATTCTATAGGGAAGAATGTCTTGCAGTTCTGATGACGGGTATGGGAAGTGACGGAGCAGAGGGCTGTAAAGAAATTATTGAAAATTCAGGTTATACAATCTGCGAATCAAAGTCTACCTGCACGGTTTTTGGAATGCCTGCAGCCGCTATTGAGCTGGGAGCTGCCAGCCGGGTATTGCCCCGAACCAGTATCGCCAGGGCAATACTCAGTATGGTGAGGTAAGCAATGGATGAAGAGATATTTGCAAGCATAATTAACCTGATTACAAAGCAAACTGGAATCATTCCCCGGGAAAGCCACAAGAGCGGAATTCAGAATTTCATATTGAAAAGATGCGACGAATTAAACCTTAAGGATTTTAAGGAGTATTATGATTATCTGAAGTCGGAACATGGAGAATTTAACGCTTTTATAAATGGGGCCACAGTAAACGAAACATATTTTTTCAGGGAAGAAGCCCAGTTTACTCTTTTGAAGGAAAAACTTTTTCAGGAACTCCAGAAACAGAACTTAAACCTTCAAACACCTGTCAGAATCTGGAGCGCTGCTGCTTCCAGCGGGGAAGAAATTTATTCTCTCTATCTGCTGGCAAATTATCTGGGAATCAGAACTCAGTGCATTGCAAGCGATATTAATACTTCAGTTCTTGCAAAATGTGAAAAGGGTGAGTATACCTCAAATTCAATCCGCAAACTGGACGGAGCAAAATATCATGTTCTGCTGGAAAAGTACAAAACAAAGGAAGGTGCTATTGTTTTTCCAAGGGAAATAAGCGAAAAAATTGAAAGAAGACAGATAAACCTTTCAAAGACAGATGCCCTTTTTCCAAGGAATATCAATCTGGTTTTTATACGCAATGTTTTTATCTATTTTACAATGGAAATGAGAAAGGCAATTTTTGAAAAAATTGTAAACGAATCCCTGCTGCCCGGGGGCTATCTTTTTGTTTCCATGAGTGAAATTGCCTCAATCGATAGTTCAATTATTCCGGCTGCACTTGAAAAATGCTGTGACGGGAAAATATTTTATTTCAGGAAGAAGTGATGACAGAGACTAAAGCCGAAAGTAAATTTGATTTTCTCAAGCATGATTTTCAAAGCAGTCAGAATTTGCCCCAGCCCAGTAGCGGCGGCTATGATAAAAGTGATTTTGATGAAAGCCTTGAGGGCCAGAAGGAAGAAGTGGGAAAGAATGAAGCTTTTTCTTCTAGTGATGAAAATAAGGCTGAAAATTTTGAACTGGGAAAGGAAGTTGAAAAAAACTATCTTTCAGAAACCCGCTGGCTTATTTCGGTTCTGAAAAAAAATCCCAATATTTCCAGAGAAATTCTTCGTGTTTTGAGTATAACCCGTGACAACTCTCTGATTCTGGGAATAGATCCTGTTTATAAAATTCTTAAATCAACTGAAACCTTCTATAAAAGTGTTTGCGATGGAAAAACATTAATTTCTCCTAACAATGCAAAACTACTTTTTGCGGTTTCAGAGAAACTGGAAGAGTGCTGTAAATTAATCGAAGAGGAAGATTTCGAAAGTCTCTTTGAGATGGATGTTTTTCCTTATATGCTTTATCTGGATAAGGCTGTTGCGGGGGAAATTTTCGATGGGGAAAATCTTCTGAAGCCTAAAAAGGAAAGAAAAGAAGTTCATCATTTTTCAGAAGCTTTGCAGAAGTCCGAAAAGAAGGAGGACTCTCAGCTTTCTGTAAAATCTTCTCAGATTGCCCAGCTTGTAAACCAGCATGAAGAAATGATAGCCAGAACTTATATTCTGATGAACCAGGTGGATCTCCTGAAAACTGCAATTTATGAAGGTGATATGAAGTCGGCCAAGAACACCTACAAGCAGTTTGCTTCTGTAACTCAGAATTTGCAGAATAACCTTTTGATTTCTCATGACCAGTTGATGTCATTTATGCAGGATGATTCCTTCCTTGCCCGCCATCAGGATTTTCAGGGTTTCTTTGTGCTTGCAAATGGCAGAAAATATCTGATTCCGGCTGAGTTTGTAATGGACGTTATCTCAGAAGTTCCCCTGAATTATGTGGACAGACAGAATCAGAAGTATGTTGTCTACATTCAGGAAAATGAATCGGGGTCAGAAAAAAAGCGGGAAGAAATACCAGTTTACTCTCTTTCTTCCCTTTTGCCGGGAAGTCCTCTTCAAGAAAGGCCTGTAATGGATACAATTATTATTGTAAATTACGAAGGGCAGAAGCTGGGAATCATTGTGGATAGTCTTTTAAAATTTGTTTCCCTTATTAAAAAGCCTATGCCTCAGTCCTTTGCCCGTTTTCCGGTTTTAAAGGGCGTAGCCTTTGATGAAAAATACGACATGATTCCAATTTTGTACACTCCAGAAATCATGAAGAAATTTCTTGCCCTTCGTGGTTACGACGTTAAGAAATTTGAGGCAACTACCAGAAAGCATATTCCACTTATTCTTATTGTGGACGATTCAGAAACAACCCGCCTTATTGAACATTCCATTGTGGAAAGCAACGGCTGTATTGTTGAAGAGGCTGTGGACGGAATCGATGCAATGGAAAAAATTAAAAACAACCAGTTTGACCTTATTATTTGCGATGATGATATGCCCCGCATGAATGGGGAAATTTTTGTAGAAAATTTAAAGCGTATGGAGAATTATAAAAATGTGCCGGTAATTGCACTTTCTGTTAATTCCATTCCTGATGCTGATTTCTTTATAGGAAAATCTGTCTTTACCCGAGACATTTTGATTCAAAAAATGAAAGTTCTTCTTTCAAAAAAGTAAGGCAGCCAGGTCTTATGCTGATACGGAGGAAAAAATGAGCAGAAAATTATTGGTTTTGGAACCTTCTCAGACTATGCAGGCAATTTTTGTGGATAAAACAAAAAAAGCCGATTTTGAATTTTCATTTGATACCAACGGCATACGTTTTCTTGTAACACTTTATAATTCCCTCCCGGATGTGGTTCTGATTAATGCCAGGAATATGAATCCAATGTGCGTGGATCTGGTTCATCTTATAAAGAGTGTTGCCCGCTTTGCTGATATTCCTGTGGGTGTTTATGCAACAAGCGATTTTATTTTTGAAGACGAGTTTTTAAAAAGCTGCGGTGCAGATATGTTCATCAACTTTGACGAACGCAAAATTGTAAACGACCTGGAGGAACTTTTTGCAAAAAAACACGGAAAACTCGCTCTTCCTGAAAGAAATAATATCGTTAAGTCCGGAATTACCCATAACATTTTTTCTATGATTGAAAAAATCGATTCAATTAAAGATATTTCTGAAGGCTTTTTGAATTTAATAGTAGATTTTGCCCAGATTCCTGCCGCTACAATCTTTTTTAATCTGGAAGATGGGGCAGAGGGCTATTATATCTGCGGAGAAAATTTTACAGAGGATGAAAAAAACGATTTTCTTAAGGTATGTCTTGCAGATTTTGAAAACTTATTCCCAAAAACCAATTTTTCAAAACTTAAGCCTCTTCAGCTTAAGGCTAAAAAATCTATGAATCAGTATCACAGCGCTCATATCCCGATTTCTGCCTATCAGATGATTCCTCTGGTGGATAAGGAAGGAAATAAAATTGCTTCTGTTCACATGGTAAAGGAAGGGTCTTTTGCAAATCATCAGATTGACCTGATTACCTATGCGGGAAAACAGCTGGAACGCCTTCTGGATACGGCGGTGAATTTCCGGGGAAAGCTGAAATTTGAAAAAAATGTCCGCAAAGCTTTCAGCCGCTTTGTTCCTGCCCAGATTATTGATGAGCTTGTGAGTGAGGCTGAGTCAGAAAAGAAAATCGGTGTAGGTGAAAAAAGAGATGTTGCAATCCTCTTTAGCGATATCCGCTCTTTTACCACCATAAGTGAAAGCAACAAGCCTGAAACAATCGTGGCCTTTTTGAACAGATACTTTACCATCATGTGTAAAATCATTCAGAAATATGGTGGAACTGTTGATAAGTTTATCGGGGACGCAATTATGGCAATTTTTGGTGCTCCGGTAAGCTATGAAGACAACGCTCGTCGTGCTGTTTGTGCTGCATATGAAATGAGGGAGGCTTTAGAAAGCGTTCCTCTGGAAGACCTTGTTCTGCCTGACGATATGAAGTTTAACATCGGTATCGGTATTCACTACGGAGATGTAATCGTGGGATCAATTGGTTCTGATGATAAAACCGACTATTCTGTAATTGGAGACAGCGTGAATCTTGCCAGCCGCCTTGAAGGTCTTACAAAAAACTACGGAACAATGATTCTTGTAAGCGAAGCAACAAAGGATGATATTGGAGAGTCTGATTTTGTATTCCGCCATCTTGATGATGTAAAGGTAAAAGGAAAAGAAAAGGCTGTGCCAATTTTTGCCATTGATAGAAATATGGAGGAATTTTCTTCAGAATACCGGGATTCCTATATAAAAGGTTTTTCCCTTTACAAGCAGGGAATTTTCAATCTTGCAAAAGAATACTTTGAAAAGGCTCTCAAACACGAACCGGAAGATAAGGCTTCCATGCTCATGCTTGAAAGGTGCAAGGACTTTATAAAAAATCCTCCGGAAGCCTGGGACGGCGCAATCGCATTTAATACAAAATAAAGTTTTGCGTTAAGACTATTATTTGTTTTACTTTTCCAGATTTTGCCCTTATAATTTCTCTGACAGTTGTGCGTTTTCTCTCTTCTTCATTTTAAAAGTTATATATTCCCTTTTTATATATTTTGGAGGCATTATGAAAAGCGGTCGTTTTTCTTTTATCTTATGTGTACTTTCACTTCTTCTACCATTGAACTTTTTTTCCTGTACTTTTGGCAACGAGGACAATGGTTCGAAAAAGTCTAATATTTCTGAAAATCAATACGGAAGTCTTTCAATTGTAACAGGTTCTAAAAACCAGTCCAGAAAAATTGATGTTTCTTCTATAGATAAGGCAGATGTTACAGTTTCCGGAAGAGGAATAGCAAGCCCTCTTTCTAAGACTGATGTTGCCATTGGAAGCGGAAGGGCAGAAAGCGTTATCATTCAGAACATTCCTACTGGCCCAAACCGTCTTATCACTGTAGAGGCAAAAACAACAGTGAATACAGTTTCTCAGAAAATGGCTGGTCTTGTTATGACCGCTGTATGCGATATCCAGTCCGGTGAAAATTCTGTTGTAGTAAACTGGAACAGCTCTAAGGTTGGAAACGTTTTTGCAGAACTTTTAAAACTTGATTATGATCTTTCTTCCATTGATGTTTCCACAGTTGAAAGTTACCTTCCTGCAAACACTCATGCAGCCCTGATCAATGCCTCTCAGATTGCAGCAGATATTGTGGAA
>JAILKG010000071.1 GCA_024693915.1 Treponema sp. | reverse complement strand
CTGGAAGCTTTGTTTTTTGAAGGACAATTTTT
Organism: Treponema sp.; assembly: GCA_024693915.1. Taxonomy (GTDB): domain Bacteria; phylum Spirochaetota; class Spirochaetia; order Treponematales; family Treponemataceae; genus Treponema_D. The sequence continues at coordinate 4,218 of JAILKG010000071.1, read as the reverse complement.
CCAAAAGATGTGATTCTATTTTTTTGAATTTTGCCTTTTTCAAAGGACAATTCGATTTTCGTTTGACTGCGGCTTTCCAGCCATTTTTGAATTTGAGAACTTTCAAGCTTTTCCCAGGAATAAATGATTCCCTTTGTTTCGCCGGCGTCCACTTCCGGTGCAATTATCCATTCTGGATAAGTATTGATTTTTTGAGTCAGGTTTTTGCTGAAGGAAGCGGCTCTTCCTGAGGGAAACTGATACACGCCTTCATTAGAAGTAAGACGGGCTATCCTGTCAGGGAAGCCTTCCAGCAGGGCAGAGTTTGTGGAAAGTTTCTGGCTTTCTGAAAGAAGTGAAGGATTTATCTGGCTAATGCGGCTTTTAAGATTGTTTAAAAACTTCTGCTGAATATCAGAAGAACTTTTTGCGTAGCTTGAGTATTTTAAAACCGTTTCAAAAGCGCCGCAAATGGCTACACTGCCAAGGCGGGGATGAAGACCTAGTTTTGCCAGGGCTTTTCCTTTTGGGGTGACTGAAAAATTTTTACTTTGCGGCTTGTATTCCTGTAATTCCTGCAGATTTTGTGAAGCATTATTTCCACTTGTCTGGTTCGGACTGTCCGGATTTTCAGAGATGCAGCCAAGAAGTTCAAGAAGCAGAAGGGCTCCCTGCCAGGCTGAGTCAGCTGGTTTTGTAAGCCAGTGGATGTCATTTGGTGAAAAAATATTTCTTAGACCACATTCCAGAACCAGGGAAGAAAGATCTGTTCGTAAAATTTCCGGCGTGGAAGTTAGAGGGCGGATTTCGTTTTTGTTCCAGAGCCTGATGCAGCGCCCATTTCCAAGTCGACCGGCTCGTCCTGCTCTCTGTTCTGCGGAAAAAATACTTTCAGCCTGGGTAACCAGTTCTTCCATTCCCAGACGGACATTCATTCTGTTCAGGCGTGTAAGTCCGCTATCGATAACCGTATAAATGCCCGGTACGGTCAGTGAAGTTTCTGCGATGGATGAAGAAAGTACAATCCGCTTTTTGTCTGGAGGAAGCGGGCTTAGGACAGCTTTTTGTTCTTTGAGGGAAAGGCTGCTGTGAAGGCGGAGAATCTGGATGTTTTCTTCATTTAAAAATTCCTGTAATTCCTGGCAGGTTCGGTTTATTTCGCTTATACCGGGGAGGAAAACCAGAATTGCCTTTCCATTTTCCAGTTTTTTTGTTTCCTGAATTACAGCTGAACATAGGTTTTCTTTCCTGTATTCTATTTCTACGGGAAATTTTCTGCCCTTTATGTTTAAAATCGGACATTTTTCATCGCCCAGGTATTGAGCCAGGGCTTTTGTGTCCATGGTTGCCGACATAATGATAACAAAGAGGTCATCACGGATTTCAACGGCTTCTTTTAAAAAGGCCAGGGCCAGATCAGAATGAATTGAGCGTTCGTGAAATTCATCAAGAATTACCAGATTTACGCTTTCAAGAAGGGGATCTTCCTGTAATCGTCTGGTTAAAATTCCTTCTGTCATTATTTCCAGGCGGGTATTTTTGCTTATTTTGTTTTCCAGCTGAATTCTGTAGCCGCATGTAAGGCCGCACTCTTCTTCCAGAAGTTCGCTTATTCTGTTTGCTATGGATAAAACAGCCAGCCTTCTTGGTTCCAGCATGAAAATTTTACCGTCAAATTGTTCAAGAAGATATGGAGCAACTGCAGTGGATTTTCCAGCTGCCGTTTCTGCTGTAAGAATTAGAAAATGGCTTGGTGAAGATTTTAATTTTTCTGAAATTTCGGATAAATGCTCGTAAATAGGGAGCGTACTTATGTTTTTGTAAAAAGAATCTGGGAGCGTTTTCACATTGTATCCTGGATTTTGCTGTTATTTTTTTAAGTATTTTGTTTCAAAGTCGCTGACAGTAATAGGTTTATCAAATAAATAACCCTGGAAAATAACGTTACCCATTTTTGTAAGAGTATCCCGCTGGCTTTCAGATTCCAGTCCTTCTACAACTACAGACATTCCTAAATCTTTTGAAAGACTTACGATGCTCTGTAAAATTTTTCTGGAGCGTTCCTTATTCAGGGTTTCCTGCAAAAATGCCATATCAATTTTGATTACATCGAAGTTGAAATTTTTGAGCATATTGAAAGAAGAGTAGCCGCTTCCAAAATCGTCCATTTCTACAATAAAGCCGTATTCACGTAATTTTCGTATGAGTTCAATCTGAATGTTGATGTTCAGCAAAATAGCCGATTCGGTAATTTCCAGATGCAGGTTTGCTGGTGAAATATCGTATTTTTTTACAAGTGAAACAAAATGTTCGTAGATGTCGATAAATGCCATGTCTTTTGGAGAGATGTTTACGGAAAGATATGTGTTTTCAAATCCCTGATCTTTCCATTCCTTTAGCTTCTTTGCTGCTTCTTCCCAGATAAAGATATCAAGCTCGCTGATGATTCCATTTTTTTCGAAAAGTGAAATAAATTCGGCCGGGTGAATAATGCCTTCCTGAGGATGGATCCAGCGGGCGAGGGCTTCTCCTCCGTGACAGCTGAAATCTTTGGAATTGATCTGAGGCTGTACATAGAAGGTAAACTGACCGGATTTAAGGGCTTCCCGGAATTCGCCGGTATATCTCTGTTCTTTCAGAACATTTTCCCTCATTTCATCTGTGTAGTAGGCAATTACCCCGTGAACATCGCCTTCCACTGATTCAATTGCCATAAGAGCCCTGTCGCACATAATTGAAGCTGGAAGTGTTGGGTCGTCAATTTCGTATACACCGATGTGGAAAATAACAGGATAGTTTAAGTCCATATCGATATGGGAAAGCTCGTTTATCTTCTCAATAAAAACTTCTTCGATAAAATACTGCTTTTCCAAAAGCAGGGCAAAGCGATCGCCGCCTATTCGTCCGTAAATGTCGGAAGTTGTAACGCTTGCAATAAGGGATTTTGCAGTGTTTACGATGAATTTGTCGGCGGCGACTTTTCCGAACAAATCGTTAATCAGTTTGAAGTTTTCGATATCTGAACAAATCATCAGATACTGTTTGTCTGTGTTGTATTTTAAGAACTCTTCTACTTTTTCGTAGAAAGTTTCTGTGTTATAAATGCTGGTGAGTTTATCATGTGTGGTCAGATATTTCTGGAGATTTTCTTTTTCAAGTTCTTTGGTTTTATCGTGAATCTGGAAGAAAGTTCCCAAAAACATATTTTTTTCGTCACGCAGATTGTGGTACCAGATGTTGAAGCTGTAGATTTTGCCGTTTTTTTCCAGTTCCTGGGAGAAGCGCTGGTCGCTAAAATCGCTGAATTCTTTATTTTTGATTGTGTGGGTGTTTTTCCAGACTTCAAAAGGTTTTTCCGGATTTAATCCCAGTCTGTGGTATTCAGCCATAAAGTTATCAAAAGCGGAATTTTTGTAGATGCATTCATTTTCATCGCTGAAGAAAACTATAGGATCGTCCATGTTTTCTACGATTAGGGCCAGAGAACGATTGACCAGTGTTTTTGGAGAATAGACAAAGGCGAAATAAGAAATAACAACAGCTGCCAGGGCAAAGAAGATGATTGAAAAGTCAAAGGTTATATTACTGAGCATATAAAGTCCGTCTGCAACCAGGACGGCAATGAAAATAACCAGTATTGATGTATATTTCAGTCGATAAATTTTTGGAGAAACAGTTATTTTGTTGATAAGGCAGCCCATAATCAGCGCTGAAATTATGTAAGAAAGGCCAAGGTGAGCATTGTAAGGTGGAAGAACGGCAATTCGCATTGTTTCCATTTTTATTGTAAAGGCATGCTGGAAGAAAATGTTCATGAAAAGTGAAATGGAATCAATAATAATGGCAAGAATTAAAAGCCAGATAAAAATATTATTTTTGATTTCGTATTTTGCGTATTTGCAGGTGAATTCAAAGAGAAAATAGAGAATCCAGTCTATGCCGATGAAGAAGATTGTGTATCCTACTCTTAGCGCTAATTCATTTGTGGTTAAAAGGACAACGCTTACTCCAAAAATTGCTATAACTGCCCAGGTCATTGCTGCAATCATAGGAGTTTTATAAGGTTTGTCATTTTTAGAAATTTTTTGAGTACAGTAAATAATGATGGCAACTGTTGCCAAAAATAACGCTAAAAAACCTAATTTAAAAAGCATACAGCCTTATTTTAACTGTATATCGATAAATTTGCAAAGATAGAATTCTCTTAATTGACTGTTATTCTATTAAAATGTAGAATAG
>JAILKG010000304.1 GCA_024693915.1 Treponema sp. | reverse complement strand
TTCTTACAGGTGGTTTAAGCGAACTTCTTAAAAAAGAACTTGGAGGAAAGCTCCCGGAAGCACAGGTATTGTCTCTGGATACACAAGAAAAAACTGCAAAAAAAACTACAGATAAATCTGCATTTTCAAAAAAGTATATTTTTCTTGGATTTTTGCTTTTAGCTTTCTGTATTGCTGTTTTTTTTGTAAAAAATCTTTGGATTTTAGGCGGAATGTTTCTTGCAAGTTTAATTCTGCAGAGAGTTTTAGGGCGAAAAATATTCTGGCTTCCTCACATTTCTTTGTGGCTTTTTGTTTTTGTTACAGGCCTTTTTACTCCAGCCGGAAAAGTGCTTTTTCAATTCTGGAATCTATCGGTAACGGAAGGAGCCTTGCTTCTGGCTTTGAAGAAAGCCCTGGTTCTTTCAACTTTAAGCGCTCTTAGTCAGTGCGCCACCCGCCTGCCCTTAGGCCACGGCACAATACTTGGGATGAGTCTGGAATACTACAGAGCTATGAGCGACAAATTCCGCTCTCAAAAAGGGAACATAGTAAAACGACTGATAAAATGCCTGGTGTAAGAGCTTGTTAAAAAACTGTGGAAGTGTACATCCGGAAGGGTCAAAAAGAGATTTTACAATCTGAATTATTTTGAAAAATTTATAAGAGCTTCAATTCTGCCATTTAAACCGTCGGTATAAATGAGTTTTTTATCCTTGGTTAGGATTATCATTTCAAAATCCCGGTTTTGCTTCCAGAAATCCAGGGCTTTTTTACTTCCCATAACAAAAAGAGCGGTGCTCAGGGCATCGGCGTATTTTCCGCTGGAACTTACGATGGTTACGCTTTCAATGTCGCTTGTGCTTGGACGGCCGGTTTTTGGGTCAAAAATATGGATCCAGCGATTGCCTTCTTCATCATCAAAATAGCGTTCATAACCGCCGCTTGTAACTACAGCACAAGATTCAATTTTAAGGGCGCAGGCGGCCCCTTCACCCCATGGATTACGGATTCCAACCTTCCACATGGAACCGTCTGGTTTTGTTCCAAGTGTCTGAATGTTTCCACCTAAATCAAGGATTGCATTTTTGATACCATTTGCTTTGAGAACTTCTACTGCCATGTCACCGGCATAGCCCTTTCCGATTGCGCCAAAATCCAGCTCCATTCCATCAGGGAGGGGAGAATAGTCTGCTTTGGAAAAATCCGTTCTCTGTAGAAGAAAGGAAATCCTTTCATCTGAAGGCACCTGATACTGCTCCGTGGTAAATCCCCATTCCCGAATAATAGGATAAAGAGATGGGTTAAAGGCGCCTTCTGTTTTTTTGTACATTTCTCTGGCAAATTCAAGGACTTCTTTCAGTTCCTGGTTTGAAAATTCATAGTCCAGCCGGTGATTGATTTTATATACATCGCTGGTGTTAAGAGTTGTGGAGAGCATATGTTCCAGAGAATCGATTTTTTTCTGAACTGCAGTACAGGCTTCCTTTCCTTTTTTATTGCTGGAAGAATAAGTTGTAACGGTCATAAAGGTATTCATTGCAGTAAAGCTATCTGCAGTTTTTACCTGTTTACAGGAAATAAAAAATATAAAGCACAAAAAAAGAAGAAAAGATAGATTTTTTTTCATGGCTCAAAATGTAAATAAAAAATAAATTGTGTGCAAGACTCTATAGCAATACATCTTGAAGTTTATAATAAAAAGTTATATTATGCTAACAGTTAGCAAAAGCTAACTAAATTAAATAAAGGGGTTTTATATGAAAAAATCATTACTTGCAATTGGCTCATTAAGTCTTTTGCTTTCATTAAATCTAATAAGCTGTGATACTCAGGATTCATCTTCTGATAGTGTTTATGCTCTTGTAAATGTTCCTTTCAGTGAATTTTTTGCAAACGAAACTACTGATGGGGATTATGATGCCTTTACAAGCGCAACTCAAAAGGCAGCAAACGGCTCTATGTGTTATGGTACATACCATAATGAAGCAGCAGATGTTAAAGATACTGTAACAGAAGGAATTATTACTCCTGTTAAAATTTCAAAAGAGGCTCTTTCTTCTTTGGGTGGAAAAGAAATTACAGATAACTCTGAACCTTTCGACATTACAATTACAGGGCGAGGAGCAAGTACAATTCGCTATACAGGAAAACAGAATCTTTTTAGAAGTGGCAAATACAGCTATTACATACTTTCAGAAGAACCAGCATATTATAAAGAAGCTAATGTAAAAGACGGTTCTGTTACATTTGGAAAAATTAAAGGAAATCAAAAAAATATTGGAACTCTGTATGTAAGTCAAAAAGCAGGAGAAGCTCATCACGATTTTTCTCCATGTATTACGCTTTACACTTCTACAGAAACACTTGACGAAAACACAACAAGTATTACAGTTACAACTCTTTCTGCTTTCGAAGGGGGAGACAAAGCAAATACAGTTACTATTGCAGAAGACGGAACAGAAACTCTTACTGAAAAAGTTCTTGGTGAACTAAAAGCAATTATTGCAACAGACTCAGATGGAAAGGAATATGG
>JAILKG010000295.1 GCA_024693915.1 Treponema sp. | reverse complement strand
TATTGCGCTAGACGCTGTTTGTGGCTGAGGAACTATTATATGCCGCTTTCGCGGCAGCCACAAACAGAGTCTTTTTTGTCCGCAGCACGCTTTCCCCGTTGCAATTTTTTATGTATAGAATCAATAATGCGTTTGCCCTGACAGAGGTCCTGAACAAAGGATTTTTACCAGTAAAAAAAATTAGAACCTTACCCCGATTGAAGCAAAAGGTTTTACCATTGGGGTATTAAGATCTTCTGCAAAAATATAACTTACATCGCTTCCCATTTCTAGAGAGAAAACATTACCAGGAGTGATTACCAGAGAAAGTCCGGCATTTGCAAAGATATAGCCGAAAAGAGTATTTTCAGGCTGGGTAAGATCTTCATTATCGCTTGTAAATTCAATATTTTTTGAAATTATTGCAAAACCGGCCCCGCCTTTTGCCTGCCATTTTACATTTTTTGAAGAAATTCTGTGGCGGTAGCAGAGATTTAATGAGGGCTCAATTAAATTCAGTTTTACAGAGTAAAAATCAGCACTTGATTTTAAAGGCTGGTAAAAAGCGCTGGCAATAAGCCCGAATTCATAGGAACGTTTTTTATTTCTAAAAGGCAAAAAAGCAAGGCTGGCATTAAGGGAAGGTAAGGCATCAGAATCGGAAATCTCTATAATTCCCGTACCGGAAGGTGCAAAGTCAAATCCAATTCCTGCAGAAAGATTGAATAAAGGTGGATGAGCTTCCCGCCAGGCCCGTTTTTCTTCTGCTTTTGCAAGTTTTTCTTCTTCCTTTACAAGCTTTTCTTCTTCCAGAGCAATTTTCTTTTCTTCTTCCAGCTCTTTTTCATGAGCCTTCTCTTCTTCCTCAAGAGCTTTTTTCTCCTCTTCAAGGGCAAGGCGCTCTTCTTTTTCTTTTGCCTTTTCGATTCTCTTTCTGTCTTTTGCTTCTTTTTTAGCTTTTTTTGCCAGTCCCTTTTCTTCAGCGGCTTTTTCTTTAGCCAGGCGCTCTTCTTCCTCTTTCAGGCTCTTTTCTTCAGCAAGGCGCTCCTCTTCTTCTATTTTAAGCCTTTCTTCTTCCTGGCGTTTTTCTTCTGCCAGACGAGCCTTTTCTTCTTCCAGGCGTTTTTCTTCAGCAAGACGCTTTTCTTCCGCAGCCTTTTTTTCTGCCGCAATGCGTTCTTCTTCAGCCTTTTTTTCTGCCGCAATGCGTTCTTCTTCAGCCTTTCTTTCTTCCTCCGCCTGCTTTAATTCCATGGCAATTCTTCTTTCTTCTGCCAGACGGGCTTCTTCGGCTTTGCGCTTTTCTTCTGCAATTCTTTTTTCTTCTTCAAGGCGGGCAAGTTCTGCAAGGCGCTTTTCTTCCTGAATACGCTTTTCTTTTTCAGGATTGTTTATGGCAATTTTGCTACTGGAAGTCTTTAAACCACTTGGATTTTCAACTTCAAGGTGCCAGGAACCTTCTTCAACATTTGAAAACTCTGCCCTGTTTGCCTTAAGACTTTCACTTTTTGAATTTGAAGGCGTCTGTGCGGAGTCCGCATCTAAAATAATATCTCCTGGAATTTTCTTTCCGCTTTCGTCATTTACAATATAAACCTTACTTTCTTTACTGATGTCCGAAAGCTGCAGAGGTAAAACAAGAGTTTTTTCATCTGAAGAAATTGAAGCTTTTTCAGGAGGCGTTACTTTAGGAAGAGATGCTTTTACAACTTCAAAAGTAAGCCATTCAGAAGAAGAGCCTTCTCTTCCCAGAAAATCGTAAGCAACAATTCTGTAACGGTATTTTCCCGGCAAAAGAGAAACATTTACATAATTTTCCTCAGTTGTAAGGACTTTATTTTCGCCGGTCTGGGTATTCTGAATGTGAATTTTATATTCAAGTACATTGGCGTCTTTTTTCCATTCCAGTTTCTGCTGACTTTTTGCCTGAGAGTATATGAAAAAAGAGGCTTCCCAAAAAAGAAGCATAATCATGAGGAATCTGGTATGTTTTTTAAAAAAACTTCTATTCACTGTACATAATTCCCGGCGAAGATGCCTCTATTTTTGATGGAGCTGCAAACTGAATTTTAAATGTACCCTGAGATATAAGGGAATGCTGAAGTTCAAAACCGTCTTTTGCATAATTATAGGCTTCAACATTCCATACAAAAGTTCCTGTATCAAGCATTGTAAGATTTTTTAGCCTTACTCTGTTCTGTTTAAGTTTTTTCTGAGACCAGACAGCCCTTAATTTTCCGTCTGCCTCTTTTTTGTAGAGAGTCAAATTATAGGAATTTGCTGAAGGAACCTCCTTCCACTCAAAATTTATTGCCCTGTACTTTCTTAAATACTGAGCATCCATCAGAAGATTTTCTGATGGAGATGAAAGAAGAGGCTTTGAAAGCAAAGGCACCTGAGTAATTTCAAAATTTTTGCTGCCGGAATTTAAAGGGAAACCTGAAGTATTACTTGCAACAATTTCCCAGGAATACTGGCCGGAAGAAAGGCGGTCAAGACTTACAGACATTTTGGAAGAATCGACTTTTGAAACTGTTTTAAAGCTTCCGTCCTTCTGCCTTTTTTTCAGCAGGAACTGATAAGTAAGGGCGGAATCCTTTCCTGGCTGCCAGGTAAAAGCCACAGGTTTAACAAGAGCTTCAAGACCGTCGATTTGCTGGTCTTTAGCAGGGTATGTGAGTTTTACAGGTTCAACTTCCCGTACAGTAAAGTTCAGTTCGCTCCAGCCACTCTGCCTCATTGGAGAATTTTCAGTTTGAGAAACAACTGAAGAAAGGCGGACTTTATAAGATGCAGGAGCAAGTGTAAAATCAGCATTTTTTGCCCTAACTTCACCTTTTTCCTGAACCAGTTTTCCTTCCTGGTCATAAATACGGGCATTGTAAAAATCAGCACCTGAAACAGAAGACCAGGAAAGGCGGACAGGAGAATTTTTATAAGTCAAAAGTTCTGCGGAATCTGAAAGCATAAATTTTGGTGAAGCTAGTTCAGCAAGAACAGTTATTCTTCTTCCTTCAGAAAAGAGAGAAAGAGTATTATCTTCTGTTACAGAAGCAATTCGCCACCACCAGGCACCTTCAGAAAGGGAAAGTTCAGATAATGTGCTTTTTTCAACAGGAATTTCCCGGTCAATTTTTGAGAAATCGCTTAAGCGTGAAAGCTGCATTACGGATTTTGCACCAGGATAATCATCAGCTTTTTTCCAGACAAACTCCAGATTCTGAAGCTTTGCTTTTTCAACAGCAAAGGACTCAGGAGGATAAAGAAGGCGGTTTTTCTGTGGCTGCCAGGCTTCCAGAGTAAAGGAATGAATATCAGAAACAGGAGAAGTATCCAGCTGGTCGTCTGATTTTCTTGTAACCCGCCACCAGAAAGTATCTTTCCCATTTTCTTTTGAAAGAAGTGCATCCGGGAAATCCAGTTTTTTCTGGCTTTCTTCCATTTCCTGAGAATAAATAACCTCTGAAAAGACCGAATTTCTTGAAAGCTCAAAGAGATATGTAGAATCTTTTATGTCAGATTTCCATAAAAAATTTACAGAAGGATTTTCTTTATATGAAATTTTTGAAGAGTCCGACGGAGAATACAGAAGAGGTGGCCTGATTTTTTCAATTTTTGCAGTTTCAAAGGAAAGTGGTTCGGAGGCTTTTACCTCTCCTGCAAAACCTATGGCGTAAACCGGCGTTACATTCCACCACCAGGTTCCCTCTGAAGGAAGTTCCAGTCTGATATGAGTGTCCTGAACATTTTTTGTGATTACAGGATTTTTCATATCCGGAGTTTTTGAAACATTTACATCGTAAGAAGACGCGAACTTGTTGCCATTCCAGTTAAAATCAACGATTTTTGAATTTTCACGGGAGGCAAGAGAAGCTCCTTTTGATGGAGAAAGAGGCTTAACTGGCTCTACTCCTTCTACTGTAACTTTTCCAGTTACGCTTTTTTCAGGCATATCCTTTGGAAAAACCTTCCAGTAATAGGAACCGCTTTCCAGATTCAAATTTTTCTGGGCCTTTTCTGCATCTTTTGCAGAAACAATGGAAGTTTCAACAATTTCAGAAAAATCTTTTTTGCGGGAAACTTCAACAACAACCGTAGAATCCTGAATTTCTGCGGATTTTTGCCATTCAAGAAGGACAGGAATTTTTCCTCCCTCAACGTTTAAAAC
>JAILKG010000262.1 GCA_024693915.1 Treponema sp. | reverse complement strand
ATTTCCGAAGATTTTACAAAAATGACCGTAAATGCTGCAACAAATATTGAAGAATTGCAAAATACAATAACAATAAAAGTACAATTTAATGGTGAAGATTATATATACTATCTGCACCTCGATTCTTATGAGGGATTAGGTGGTGTTGATTACACGAATTATTCTAGGGCGGGCTTCTATTCTATCATCCTTAAAAATAATACTTCCAAAAACCTTGTATGTTTTAAGGGACTTCCATCAGAAGAAACTCTTATGGGTGGTATAAGGGGAGCAAGTCAATCTGCTCTTAAGAAAAATTCTTCCCTTTTCCCAACAAATACAGACTTCCTTTTATTCCTTGTTACAGAAGAAGACTATATAGCAAACATAAATAACTTAGATGCGTTAAAGCAGATTCCCTTTGGCCAAGTTTACTGCTACTACAATGCCGATACACCAAACGCATATGTTTATGAGATTTCTTCACACATGGGCGGAGAATGTAAACTTCTCGTAGCTAACATGACACCTTACAATGTTGAACTTCGAGAAGGTGGACTTTACGAACCAGCTATTGGTTATGTTGGTTCAATGGATATAGGTAAGATATTCCCTCTTGAAACTGCAGAGTACATTATTTACCCAGTTTTCAGAAAATTCGATAAGAAAACAGCAGAAATTCTCTCATCATTCCCAAAATATGCTGGTACAGGTAACAATGTAGTTGAGATTTTTGGATTTGATAATGAAACAACAGAACATGAATTCGATGCTAGCGTATGGATTCGTAACAATGACTTTAAGTTTTCTCCTTCCTGTGCATACCTTCAAATATGCAATGGTTCACAAGTTGAAATCAGCCTTTATGAAGGTAATTCAACACCACTCCTGACTACATCAGGATATTCTGTAATCAATCCTTCTAAGACTCGTATGTTCGATATTCAGATGACAAAGACTGGTCAGGCTCAGTACAAGGATTCTACAATAAAATCTACATACCGCTATGGTGATGCAACTATTGGAAAATATGATATTCCAGAAAATGAATACATTGCTGGATATCTCTATACATTCAACGTAAAGCAGCAGGACGGAACAAACAATCCTAGAAAACTTCAGGGTGATTTCGAAATGGATGGAGAAGTTGTAAAAGCAACTAAGTATGAAATTGATGACTAATTAGTATAACTAAGTAGTCATAGTTTTTTGTGAGGAATACAAACCATTTGCACGATAAACAGATGGTTTGTATTCCACTGATTATTAGAATGAGGTCGTTCAGAAAACGGCCTCATTTTTTTGCTACTACAGGTTTTATGACGTCTATTCTGTTTCGGATTTCGTTTGTAAGGTTGTCGCCGGCAGTATTTTTGCACACGAATTTTAGAAAGGCTTTTGTATCTGGATCTGTTTCGCTTTCGTATGCGTTTGCATTATAAATCTCTTTGACGCTCTTGTCATTAAGTTTGATTCTGGTGTTTTCCTGGCAAGTGTTTTTAAACGTAAAAACGGCTCTGTTAGCAACGGTTTTCTCATCCAGTTCTGTTTCAAAAATCTTTTCTGCAGTTTTTGAATCGTCCATGGGATTTTTTGTACAAATGAAAATTATATAACTTTCCTTAAGTTTTGTGTAATCATCGCCTTTCATAAGAGAATCAATATCAACCATGGATTGATAATACCTCATTCGTTTTCCAAGGGCGTCTTCTTTATAAGATTGTATTTCGATGTCAAAAACCCGGTCTGAATCCTTTACGTAAACATCAAGCCTTACGCCATGACTTGTGTAATAGGGACTTATTGTCTGGTCCAGCACCGGATAAGTAATGTCTTCAATCTGAATGTGAAGAAGCCTCTCGATTACTTTTTTACAGATATCTTTACTTTCCATTACTTTCTTGAACATCCAGTCATCGCTGTATTCAAGGTCTTCGAAACGTTTGAATGTGTATTCCATTTTTCACCTCAATTTTCAAATCTTTTTCACTACGGCTTGCCTGTGCGCCGTACATTTATTAATAGTAGGAAAGTTATAAAAAATGAAATGAAATAAGACAAAATTCCAAAAGCAAAAAAAAATCCCCGCAGATTGTACAAAAATCCGCGGGGTGTTAGGGGCTGCGAAAGCCCCTAGGCGAGAGGGTAGGTCGCAACGAAGTGCGACCGCAGGGGGAGACTTCCCCCTCCTCCTTTTATTGCTTAATCCTGCAAAGCCTCGTAGCCTTCTTCGCCGGTTCTTACCTTTACAACATTCTGAACGTCATATACGAAAATCTTTCCGTCGCCGATGTTACCGGTGTAAAGAACTTCCTTAGCAGCTGTTACTACAAGGTCAACTGGAACTTCGCTTACTACGATGTCAACCTTAATCTTAGGAAGCAAGGTCATATCCATTGGAACACCACGATACTTCTGGGTGTTTCCGTGCTGCTGACCGCAACCAAGAACGTTTGTTACTGTCATACCGGTTACATTGATGTCGTTCATGGCAGCCTTCAGCTCGTCGAACTTGCTCTGACGGGTGATGATTGTAACCATGTGGAACTTTGCATCCGGACGAGCGGTTGCCTTTGTAACAGGAACCGCCTTTTCAACCGGAACAGAACCGATTGTGCTTGCAGAACCAGCACCACTTACTGCACTTACTGCACTTACTCCACCAAGGCCAGCTGCACCTTCTGTCATTACCTGAGGAGCCATGATAAATCCTGCGTAACTTGAATCGATACCGTGTTCAAGCTTATCAAGACCGATAATTTCTTCTTCGCGGCTTGCGCGGAGTCCGTGGAACTTCTTAATCAGGCTGAAGGTGATAATCATACAGATTGTTGTCCATACAAGGATTGAAACTTCACCAAGACACTGGATTCCAAGATGCTTGAAACCGCCGCCGTAGAAAACGCCCGATTCAACGTTGAAAAGACCGTCAGACAATGTACCCCAGATACCGTTTGCAAGGTGAACTGCAACAGCACCAACCGGGTCATCGATGTGGAGCTTCATATCAAGGAACTCAACTACAACTACTACGATAATACCTGAAACGATACCGATGATTGTCGCTCCAAGAGCATCAACAGTTGCACAAGTTGGAGTAATTGCAACAAGACCTGCAAGGGAAGCGTTGAGTGTCATGGAAACATCAGGCTTTCCGTTCTTAATCCATGTGAAAATCATTGTTGTTACGCAGGCAACTGCTGGAGCGATTGTAGTTGTTGTAAATACTGCAGCCAAACCACCTACTCCAAGAAGCTGTGTACAAGCAGCACCGTTGAAGCCGTACCATCCGAACCAGAGAATGAAGGTTCCAAGAGCACCAAGAGTCAAAGAGTGACCAGGAATAGCGTGAACCTTTGTTACCTTTCCGTTCTTGTCGTAGTCGTACTTTCCGATACGTGGACCAAGGAACATTGCACCGATTAAAGCAGCTGTACCACCAACTGAGTGAATAGCAGCGCCACCTGCAAAGTCAACAAAACCGATCTGAGCAAGCCAGCCCTGGCTGTTCCATACCCAACCAGCTTCGATTGGATAAACTACTGCTGAAATTACTGCAGAATAGATACAGTAAGAACTGAACTTAGTGCGTTCTGCCATAGAACCAGAAACGATTGTAGCGGCAGTAGCACAGAAAACAAGGTTGAAAACGAAGCTGGACCAGTCAAGGTCTGCAAAGTTTGTAAAAAGCTGCATATTCGGTTTTCCGATTAAACCGAAGAAATAGTTTTCGCTCATCATAAGTCCAAAACCAAGCAGCATAAACATAGGGGTACCGATACAGAAATCCATCAGGTTTTTCATGATGATATTTCCGGCGTTCTTAGCCCTGGTAAAACCTGTTTCAACCATCGCAAAGCCGCACTGCATAAAGAATACAAGAGCGGCACCAATCAGGAACCATACGCTCCAAACTTCACTCATAATAATCCTCCAAAAAAAACGGCGACGAGTCCTAAATCCACTGCATGTGCACCTTGCACCAGATTCGACCTCATCGCCGCCTTAAATAGAAAAAGCCGCGTTTTTTCGTTTTTCCACCACTTTGCAGAAAAATCTAACGCGGCCCCTTTGCCAGTTTTTATTCGCCGGAACAGTAAGTAATTTTGTCCGGTTTGTTTTAAAAACAAAAAAGGTCGAAGAATTCATTCTTCGACCTCATTGCCCTAGATGATTCTTTTATACATTTTTGAAAAAAAAATGTCAATAAGTTCTGAAAAAAAACACCGTAAAAAACTCGCTGCAAAATAAATCCGGGAAGCTATGAGCGCTAGTCTCCCAGGGTTGTCTAAAAAAAAGTTCGCGCGGTGGTTGAGCCTGTCGAAACCACCATATATAGTGTAACTGGTCATTTCGACAAGCTCAATGACCGCAGTCGCTGAACTTATTAGACAGCCCCATCTTATATCGACAACAAAAACAATTTCCGATATGCTTTGCGTACTTTATGAACTACAACGACTCACCTGTAAAAATTTTCTTTTCTTACTACAAACCGCACTTAAAATATTTTATTGCGGACATGATTTGTGCCCTTTTTATTGCGGCAATCGATGTTTCTTTCCCTATTGCAACCCGCTGGATTCTTAACACCCTGATTCCACAAGGGATATTTAAGGTTTTCGCCGGGGTAATCCTTCTGATTGTGGGCGTTTACCTGATTCGCTGGGGCTGCACCTGGTTTGTAAATTACTGGGGACACTATTTTGGCGTAAAAGTTGAAACCGACATGCGCCACGACGTTTTTAAGCATCTTGAGGAACAGGGCTTTTCTTTCTTTGATAAAAATCTCACCGGCCAGCTTATGAGCCGCGCCACCACCGACCTTTTTGAAATCACCGAGCTTGCTCACCATGGTCCGGAAGACATTATGACTTCTACACTGACCCTTATCGGAAGCGTAATTCTACTTTTAAGAATCCGATGGGAACTGGCTCTTGTGGTACTTTTCTTCCTTCCGCTGATTATTTTTATCATGGTAAAAAACCGTAAAGGTCTTTCCGCAAAATCCCGCAAAGTTAAGGATAAAACCGCCCTAATCAACGGAGTCCTTGAAAATTCTCTTACCGGAGTTCGGGTAACCCAGGGTTTTACCAACGAAGAAATCGAGCTTAAGAAATTTGACGCGAACAACGAACTGTACAAGGCAAGCAAAAAAGAATTTTACAGTTCCATGTCAACTTTTCATTCAAATGTGGAATTCTTTACCAGCATTATCACCGTGGTTGTGCTTGCCATGGGCGGCTATTTTATTATGCAGGGAAAAATGACCGTAACGGATCTTGTTGCCGCAAACCTGTTTGTAGCAGCCTTTACAGCTCCTATCCGGAAAATTATATTCATCGTGGAGCAGTATTCCACCGGAATGGCAGGCTTTCACCGCTTTCTTGAAATTATGCGGACAGACTGTTCCGTAAAGGAAGAGCCCGATGCAATTGAACTTCTCTGCGCCCGGGGAAACATTTCCTTCAAGGACGTTTGTTTTTCCTACAATGAATCCCGAACAGTTCTTGAGAATGTAAACCTTGAAATCAAAGCCGGGGAAAAATTCGCCTTCGTTGGAGCAAGCGGCGGCGGAAAAACCACAATCTGTAACCTTATTCCCCGCTTTTATGAGCCGGATTCAGGCTCAATTCAGCTGGACGGAATCGACATCAAAAAGATGCGCCTTCAGAACCTTCGCCGCCAGATTGGAATTGTTCAGCAGGACGTCTTTTTGTTTGCAGGAACCGTAAAGGAAAATATCGCCTACGGAAAACCGGACGCCACCGACGAAGAAATCATAACAGCGGCAAAACGTGCTGAAATTCACGACGACATAATGAAAATGCCTCAGGGCTACGACACAATGGTTGGTGAACGGGGCTTAAAACTAAGCGGAGGACAAAAGCAGCGGGTTTCCATTGCAAGATGTTTCCTTAAAAATCCGCCAATTCTGATTCTGGACGAAGCAACAAGCGCCCTGGATACCGCAACGGAGCAGAAAATTCAGAGCGCTTTTGACACTTTAAGCCAGGGCCGGACAACCCTGGTTATTGCCCACCGCCTTTCAACAATTAAAAATGCGGATAAAATCGCAGTAGTTGAGGGAAAAAATATCGTGGAATGCGGAACCCATTCAGAGCTTCTTGCTTCAGGCGGAAAATACGCGGCTCTGTGGAATAATCAGGTAATTTAGACATCAGGAGGCCTCCCTCGCACTCTGTAGCTCGCTACCCCTTCTCCCAGAGCGCCGCCCTAAACCCCGATTCAAAAAGCAAAAAAAAGTGGCAGCTACCCTCTCAATAAATATTTTGAAGAAACCGAAAATTCAAAATAGGTATCTGGGAAAGGCTCGTCCTTTAAAGTGAAATGCCACCATTCACAGTCCAGGGTGGAAAAGCCCTTTCTTACCATTGTTATACCACAAAACCGCGTTAGGGATAGTAGAGGCAGCCCTTTATGGGCGGTTCCAAAGGGAGCTTTGCGAGCGGAGGAATGAAGGCGAAAGCCGGTTCTCGCAACGAAGTTTCAAGCGACCTCGGATAGCCCGACCCCGTCGGAAGTGAAACGACGGCGGGGGAACGCCCAAAATAAAAAAGCCGGCTCTATAGTCCTTTTGAACTACAAAACCGGCTTATTTTTGAAAACGACTTTTTTTATAACGCTTACGCTATTTTGCTTATCTTACGCTGAACAGCAAGTCGCCGTAGCTTGGGAATGGCCAGAGCTCTTTTGGAGTAATAGTTTCAAGCTCATCGGCACAGAGGCGAAGTTCGTTCATGCTTGCAAAAACGTGCTCGCGGTAGAAGAATGCAGTCTTGCTTGAGTCACCGTTATCTGAAGTCTGTTTTGCTTCAAGAACATCTTTTTCAAGCTGGCTTGTCTTTTTGTAGATAGAACTTGTGAGGCTTGATACTTTTTTGAGCATCTCGCTTTCGTAAGTTGTATCTGCTTCTGCGCAGGCAGCTTTTTTAAGGCCGATTGTTTCAGCAAGTTTGTTTGCATATTTGCTTGCAGCAGGAAGAATATTCTTCTTTGCCATTTCAAGCATTGTTTCAGCTTCGATATTGATGATTTTTGAATAGTTTTCGTTATGGATTTCGTAGCGGCTTTCAAGCTCAACCTTTGAATATACACCGAACTTTTCAAAAACCTTTACATTCTTTTCATCAAGGATGTGTGGAAGAGCCTCTGGAGTAGACTTCAGGTTGTAAAGTCCGCGCTTTTCAGCTTCTTTTACCCAAGAATCATCATATCCGTTTCCGTTGAAAATGATTCGTTTGTGTTCTTTGATTGTCTTCAGGATGAGGTCGTGGAGAGCTCCCTTGAAGTCACTTGCTTTTTCAAGCTGGTCTGCAAACTGGCTGAGTTCTTCTGCAACAACAGTATTAAGGAATACGTTTGCGCAGGCAATTGATTCGTTTGAACCAAGCATACGGAACTCGAATTTGTTGCCGGTAAAGGCAAATGGCGAAGTTCGGTTTCGGTCAGTTGTATCCTTGTTGAATTCTGGAAGAACGGTTACACCAATCTTCATCTTTTCTTTTTCGTGCTTTCCGTATGGAACGCCTTTTTCGATAGAATCAAGAATTGCAGAAAGTTCATCTCCAAGGAAGATTGAAATGATTGCCGGCGGCGCCTCGTTAGCTCCAAGACGGTGATCGTTTCCTGCAGAAGCAACTGAAATGCGGAGCAGATCCTGATATTCGTCTACTGCCTTAATGATTGCGCAGAGGAACAAGAGGAACTGAGCGTTCTGGTCTGGAGTTGCACCTGGATCAAGAAGGTTCTTTCCTGTATTTGTAGAAATTGACCAGTTGTTGTGTTTACCGCTTCCGTTTACGCCTGCAAATGGTTTTTCGTGGAGAAGACAAACCATTCCGTGTTTAGCAGCAGTTTTTCTCATCAATTCCATTGTAAGCTGGTTGTGGTCGCAGACAATGTTTGTTGTACTGAAGATTGGAGCAAGCTCGTGCTGTGCAGGAGCAACTTCGTTGTGTTCAGTTTTTGCAAGGATTCCAAGCTTCCAGAGTTCCTTGTTCAAATCTTTCATGAATGCCTGAACCCGAGGCTTAATCATACCGAAGTAGTGATCTTCAAGTTCCTGACCTTTTGGAGCTTTTGCACCGAACAATGTGCGTCCTGTGTAAATAAGGTCTTCACGTTTGTCGTAAACTGATTTATCAACAAGGAAGTATTCCTGTTCAGGTCCTACAGTTGTTTTTACACTTGTAACTGCTTCGTTTCCTTCAAAAAGCTTCAAAACCCGGACAGCCTGTTTTGAAATTGCCTGCATTGAGCGGAGCAATGGAGTTTTTTTATCAAGAGCTTCACCTGTATAAGAACAGAAAGCTGTTGGAATGCAGAGTGTTCCATCTTTGATGAAGGCGTAACTTGTCGGATCCCATGCTGTGTAACCGCGGGCTTCGAAAGTTGCACGGATTCCGCCGCTTGGGAAGGAAGATGCATCCGGTTCACCCTGAACAAGTTCTTTTCCGCTGAATTCCATGATAACTTTTCCCCCGTCTACCGGTGTGATAAAGCTGTCATGTTTTTCAGCAGTAATTCCTGTCAAAGGCTGGAACCAGTGAGTGTAGTGGGTAGCACCCTTTTCTACTGCCCAGTCCTTCATTGCGTTTGCTACAACAGTTGCAACAGAAGGATCCAGTTTTTCGCCGCCTTCAATTGTTTTCATCAGCTGTTTGTAAGTTTCCTTTGGCAGCCGAGCTTTCATAACCGTTTCATTAAAAACGTTTTCGCCAAAAATTGGTGTAACTTCGTCCATTTTTTTCTCCTGTGGGGGAAGTCTCCCCCTCGCTCACACATGCGTTGCTCGCTACCCCCTCTAGCGGGGACACCCCGCAACGCCCCGTATGTGCCTTAAAACAAAAAGCGCCGGGCAGATTTCTGTCCGTTGTACACCAGACAGAACTACTCGGCGCCTTTGCCAGAATAATGTGCATTGTTAAAACAAAAAGGTCGCAAAAGTATCCCTTTGCGACCTCATTGCCGTTTGATATGCTTGTTATATCACCATGATTTTTTTTTGTCAATCAGGATTGTAAAAAAATTGCAGGGCTTGTAACAAAATTACCCGGCAAATGCATTATAGATCCTATTACATAAAAAAATTGAGATGGGGAAAGCGTGCCGCGATCAAATTAAAATGCGTTTTCCCGGCAGGATATTGACACTAAAGCAGACTTTTCGACATAATGTTCTAAATAAACGACAAAGAGGTCGTAGACAAAATTTTGTGTCCCCACAAGATTTTGTCTACGACCTTTTTTATTTTAACGCAAAAAAAGCATTTAAGGCGGGGTATTAAAAGTTATGGAAAACATTAAAACTTTATACGAACCATCTTTTGAGCACGATGCATGTGGTATCGGAGCCGTAGTCAGTATTGACGGAATTAAAAGTCATAAAATCGTTGATAATGCACTGAGTATTGTAGAAAAACTTGAACATCGGGCCGGAAAAGACGCCAGCGGAGAAACCGGAGACGGCGTTGGAATTCTTTTACAGATAAGCCACGATTTCTTTAAAAAAGAAGCTGCAGATATAATCGGAAAACTTGAAGAAAGAGAATACGGAATCGGTCAGTTCTTCTTCCCGGGCGCAAACAGTGCAGGCTCGGTTTCGACAGGCTCAACCAGCGCAACAGAATCAGAAAAAGCCCGCTTTGAAACAATCTGTGCAAAGCAGAAAATTAAATTCCTTGGCTGGCGAAAAGTTCCTGTTAATGAAGACTGCCTTGGAAAAAAAGCAAAAGACTGCATGCCTCAAATCTGGCAGGCTTTTATTGCCCGCCCGTCAGACTGCAAAAACGATTTAGATTTTGACAAAGTTCTATATAAAGCAAGAATCGATTTTGAAAAAAACTGCGGAAATGAAAAAGATACAAAGCCGGATACAAATATCCCTGACGAAGAAAAAACTTATGTATGTTCCCTTTCCTGCCGCACCATCGTTTACAAGGGAATGTTCCTGGTAGACCAGTTAAGAACTTTCTACAGCGATTTGCAGTCAGATGAATACAAGTCAACACTGGCTCTTGTGCATTCCCGCTTTTCAACAAACACAAATCCAAGCTGGAAGAGAGCCCATCCAAACAGAATAATTGCCCACAACGGTGAAATTAACACAATCCGGGGAAACGCAGACAGAATGCTTGCCAGAAACGGACAGATTGATTTAAGCGGTTCGGATTCCGCAATGCTGGACAACACTCTGGAATACTACATGATGAACGGAATGGATCTTCCTCTGGCAATGATGATTCTGGTACCACAGGCCTGGCAGCACGATGAAAACCTGAGCCAGGAAAAGAAGGATTTTTACCATTACTGGGCTACCATGATGGAAAGCTGGGACGGTCCTGCTGCCCTTCTTTTTAGCGACGGCGATATTCTGGGCGCCACCCTTGACCGAAACGGTCTTCGCCCAAGCCGCTACTTTATCACCGACGATAACATTCTGGTTTTAAGCTCTGAAGTAGGCGTTCTGGATATTCCAGAAAGCAAAATCGTTAAAAAAAGCCGCCTGATGCCGGGAAAAATGCTTTTGGTGGATACAAAAGCAAAAAAAGTCATTTCCAACGACGAAATTAAGGCAAAATATGCCGGGGAACACCCTTACGGCGAATGGCTCAGCCAGAATCTGGTGCAGCTTTCATCCCTTAAAATTCCAAACAAAAAAATTGAAGTTTCTTCCCAGGAAGAAAGAAACCGCCTTTACCGGGCTTTCGGCTGGAATTACGAAGATGTAAACGAGATGATTCTTCCAATGGCAAAAACAGGCGTTGAACCAATCGGTTCTATGGGAGTTGATACACCACTTGCCTGCATGAGCGACAATCATCCCTGCCTTTTTGAATATTTCAAGCAGCTTTTTGCCCAGGTTACAAACCCACCTATCGACAGTCTGCGGGAAAAAATCGTAACTGACACAAGCGTTTATGTTGGAAGCGACGGCGACCTTCTTAATGTAAAAGGCAAAAACTGCAATGTTCTGGAAATCCACAATCCGATTCTGACAGGAACGGACATGATAAAAATAAGAGCCTTGAACCAGAGCGGACTTAAAACAAAAACTCTTTCACTTTTGATGGATATGACAGACCTTCTTGAGTCTGTAAAAAAAGCAACTGGGGAAAAACAGCAGGGCACACTTTTGGATTCTGCCCTGGAAAAACTTTTTAACCAGATTGATTCAGCATATTCCGAAGGTTACAACATCATCGTTCTTTCTGACCGGGGTGTTGACCAGAATCACGCCGCAATTCCGTCTCTTCTTGCGGTTTCTGCCGTGGAACAGTATTTGATCCGAACAAAAAAGCGAACTTTAATTTCAATCATTCTTGAAACTGCGGAAGTAAGAAATGTTCACCAGGCCGCAATGTGCTTAGGCTACGGTGCCCGGGCTGTAAATCCATATCTTGCCCACGAAGCAATTGCAGAACTCATCGACCAGAAAATTCTTGATAAGGACTACCACACAGCCATCAACGACTACAACTCCGGAATGATAAACGGAATCGTAAAAATTGCGGCCAAAATGGGAATTTCCACCATTCAGTCTTACCAAAGCGCCCAGATTTTTGAAGCCCTGGGAATTTCAAAAGAAGTAATCGATAAATATTTTACAAATACAGTAAGTCGTGTTGGAGGAATTGGTCTTAAAGAAATTGAAGAAGACATAATTTACCACCACACAAACGCATGGAATCCTGACGGTTTAACAGAAAACAGCCACCTGGATTCAACCGGTTACCACAAAATGAGACGGGGCCCTGGAGCAGAAGACCATCTTTACAGTCCAGAAACGATTGTAGCCCTTCAGGAAGCAACTCAAAAAGGTGACTACCAGCGCTTTAAGGAATATACCGCAATAATTGATGCGGACGAACATCCCCACACTCTGAGGGCAATGCTGGACTTTAATTTTGACAAAAACGGCGGCATTCCCCTTGAAGAAGTAGAAAGCGTTGATTCAATCGTTCAGAGATTTAAAACCGGAGCCATGAGCTACGGTTCAATCAGCGAAGAAGCCCACAAGTGCATGGCAGAAGCAATGAATCACCTGCACGGAAAATCAAACAGTGGCGAAGGAGGAGAAAAACCTGAACGGCTGGGAACTATTTACAATTCTGCAATCAAACAGGTTGCAAGTGGCCGCTTTGGCGTAACTGAAGAATATCTTTTAAGCGCAAAAGAAATTCAGATTAAGATGGCACAGGGTGCAAAACCTGGCGAAGGCGGTCACCTTCCTGGAAAAAAAGTTTATCCATGGATTGCCCAGACCCGCTATGCAACACCGGGAGTAAGCCTTATTTCGCCACCACCTCACCACGATATCTATTCTATTGAAGATTTGGCCCAGTTAATTTACGACTTGAAGAATGCAAACCGGGAAGCCCGCATTTCTGTAAAACTGGTAAGCGAAGCAGGTGTAGGAACAGTTGCAGCCGGTGTTGCAAAAGCCGGCGCCCAGGTAATTTTGATTTCCGGTCATGACGGCGGAACTGGAGCAGCCCCTATTTCTTCAATCCACAATGCAGGTCTTCCATGGGAGCTGGGACTGGCTGAAGCCCACCAGACTTTGATTCAGAACGGCTTAAGGGGCCGAGTTGTTGTAGAAACTGACGGAAAGCTGATGAGTGGCCGAGACGTTGCAATCGCCTGTCTTTTGGGAGCAGAAGAATTTGGTTTTGCCACAACTCCTCTTGTTGTAATGGGCTGCCGCATGATGCGTGCCTGCCAGAGCGACACTTGTCCTTTTGGAATTGCAACTCAGAATGAAAAACTACGCAAAAATTTCAAGGGAAAGGCTGAATACGTTGAAAACTTCATGAAGTTTATCGCAGAAGAAATGCGGGAATACATGGCAAAACTTGGCGTTAAAACTGTTGAAGAACTGTGCGGAAGAAGCGATCTTCTGAAACTTAAGGAAAAACAGGGCTTTAAGAGAGCAAACCTTCTGGATTTGAGCCGCGTTTTGGGTGAAACAAAAGTGGTTTCGACAGGCTCAACCACCGACTGGAAAGCAGACCGCTCCCTTTACAACTTTGAACTTGAAAAAACTCTGGATATTAAAGAGCTTCTTAGCACTTTTGAGAAAAATCCGGGGGTTTTAGGGGGCGAAAGCCACCTAGGCGAGGGGGTAGCGGACAAGACCGCAGCAAAGCGAGGACTTGGAAGCGAGGGGGAGACTTCCCCCGCTCCAATTTTTATCCAGTCTACAGACAGAACTGCCTGCACCATTCTAGGAAGCGAAATTCAGAAAAAATACGGTTCTTCCCTTGAGGAGGACTCATTTACAGTTCATTTTAAAGGCGGCGCAGGTCAGAGTTTTGGAGCCTTTATTCCAAAGGGCTTAAGCGTTTATCTTGAAGGCGAAGCAAACGACTACATGGGAAAGGGCTTAAGCGGCGGAAAAATCGTTGTAAAAAAGACCGGCAATTTTAGCGGAAAAGCGGAAGAAAACATAATCATCGGAAACGTTGCCCTCTTTGGCTCAACCAGCGGAAGCGCCTTTATAAACGGTGTGGCCGGCGAACGTTTCTGCGTAAGAAACTCCGGAGCAGTTGCGGTGGTTGAAGGCTGCGGTGACCACGGACTTGAATACATGACTGGCGGAATTGCAGTAATTCTTGGAAATACAGGCCGAAATCTGGCTGCCGGTATGAGCGGAGGAATTGCTTACATTCTTGACGACAAACACGATCTGTACAAACGCATGAACCACGAACTTGTTAAAATGTACGATCTGGATGACGAAGTTACAACTTTGCGGGACACAACTGATGAAGCAACATTAAAATCCCTTATCGAAAAGCATGTTGCCGAAACTCAGAGCCAGAGGGGAAAAGAAATACTGGAGAACTGGGAAAGCTACAGGCACCACTTTAAGAAAATCATTCCAAACGACTATCTTAAGGTAAAACTTCAGGAATTGGCAAAATAAGTAATCGAGGGTGCTCTAACCGGCACTCTCACACAGAGGCAGAAAATGGGAAATATAACAGGATTTATGGATTATAAAAGAGTGGAAAACGGAAACATTCCACCATTAGAGAGAATTACAAATTTTAAGGAATTCCACCCAAAACTTGAAGACAGCGCCAGGAGGGAACAGGCTTCCCGCTGTATGAACTGCGGTGTTCCAATGTGCCAGAGCGCAATCAAGCTTGCAGGAATGGTTACCGGCTGCCCTCTTCACAACTACATTCCGGAATGGAACGATGCCCTTTACCAGGGACAGTACGACATGGCAGCCTGGCGCCTTTTGAAAACTTCTAGTTTCCCGGAATTCACCGGCCGAGTCTGCCCTGCCCTCTGCGAAAAAGCCTGCAATCTGGGAAATGTAGGAGAATGCGGCCAGTGCCAGGAGAAAATTTCTGGTGCGGTTACCATCCACGACAACGAACTTTACATAATCGAGCACGCCTTTTCTTCCGGTTACATGAAACCAACTCCTCCTGCAAAAAGGAGCGGCAAAAAAGTGGCTGTAATTGGTTCTGGTCCTGCCGGACTTGCAGTTGCAGACTGGCTGAACCGCCGCGGACACAGCGTTACTGTTTACGAGCGTGAAGACAAAGCCGGCGGACTTTTGATGTACGGTATTCCAAACATGAAGCTGGACAAGAAAATCGTTGACCGCCGCATCGAGCTTATGAAAGCCGAAGGTGTTGAGTTTATCTTCAATGCCGATGTCGGACATGATTTTGCTGCTTCTCAGATTCTCCAGGATTTTGACGCCGTTGCCTTGTGCTGCGGTG
>JAILKG010000214.1 GCA_024693915.1 Treponema sp. | reverse complement strand
AGAACCGCCTTTAGATTCAAGTTTTGTATATTCACCGATAATACTTACTATATCTGCCTGAGAATTTACTGCTTCAATTGTTTCCTGAGAAATAAAGTGCTGTTTTTAAAGATGCTGATGTGCTGGTTCTAGATTCTCAATACACAGTAGAAGAATCTTATAAAAAAGTAAACTGGGGGCATTCTGCTTTTTGTTCTGCAATTGATTTTGCAGTAAAGTGGAATGTAAAAACTCTTTATCTTTTTCATCATGAGCCGGTTTACGATGACAAAAAACTTGATTCAATTCTTACAGCTGCCCGCTGGTATGCAAAATATATAGTTCATTCGGATTTGAAAGTATTTCTTTCCTGTGAAGGTCTTGAATTTGAGGTATAATTCTGATGAAAAATAATGCAGAGAAAAAAAACAGTAAAAGTTTTCCTTTTTTTATACTGCCTTTAATTGCTTTTCTTCTTGCTTTTTTAATTGTAACATTCAGTTTTTCTTATTCATGTAAGGCAAAAACAGCTTCTGAAAACAGGGTTGAATACAGACTGAAGGTTCCTCATGGAATGAACTCTAAAAGCCTGTCTGATATTCTCTATAATGAAGGAATCATAAGAAGCGGAAAAGTATTTTATCTTGGTGCCCGTTTTCCTTTTTTTGCAAAAGTTTTTGCCGGTGCATCTTCTTCCTTTTCTTTGAAAAGTGGAATTTACAGACTTTCCAGCGATATGTCTGTAAAAGAAATTTATGAAATTCTTTCCAGCGGAAAACAGGAATACATAAAAATTACATTTCCTGAGGGACTTACTAAATCAAAAATTGGTATTCGTCTTGAAGATGAAGGTGTCTGCTCAAAAAATGACTTTCTTGAAGCCTGCTCAAATCCTCTTCTCTTAAAAAAATATGATATTCCTTCTGAAAATTTTGAAGGCTACCTTTTTCCGGATACATATTTTTTTACTCCTATGATGTCAGGAGAGGCTGTTCTTTCCCTGATGGTTGAAAACTTTTTTGAACATATAAAAGACATTCCTGCCCTGAATAATCTTTCTATGGCAGACCTTGATTACAATGTTCGTCTTGCTTCCATTGTTGAGAGGGAATACCGTCTGGACGAGGAAGCTCCGCTCATTGCCAGTGTTTTTAAAAATCGTCTTAAATATAACTGGGGGCTATATTCCTGTGCAACAATTGAATACATAATAACAGAAATAGAAGGTCGCCCTCATCCTGATGTAATTACTTACAAGGATTTGCAGATTGACAGTCCATATAATACCTACAAATGGGCAGGCCTTCCACCAACAGGAATATCAAATCCGGGACTGACTGCTCTAAAAGCTGCGGTAAATGCTCCTAAAACAAAATACTTTTATTTCCGTCTTGTTAATGAAGAAATTGGCAAGCATGTTTTTACAGAAGATTTTTCTCAGCACATCAGCGAAGGTTACAGTTACAGTACAAAAAAGAGCGGACGATAGCAAAAAATGAGCTTTATTTCTCAGGAAACAATTGAAGCAGTAAATTCTCAGGCAGATATAGTAAGTATTATCGGTGAATATACAAAACTTGAATCTAAAGGCGGTTCTTCATACATGGGTTGCTGTCCCTTTCATCATGAAAAAACACCTTCCTTTTCTGTAAGTGCCGATAAAAAACTTTATCATTGTTTTGGCTGTGGAGTTGGCGGAAATATTTTTAAGTTCATAATGGAAGAAGAAAAGCTGGGCTTTTCCGAGGCCGTTGAATTTCTTGCAAAAAAATTAAGTATTCCTGTAAAGTACAATTCTTCAGGTAATAAATCTGAGGAAAAAAGTGATTCAAAATATAAACTGATTCAGGATTACATAGAACTCTACGAAAGGGTTTCTACATCCTTTCATTATTTTCTTCTTGAAACAGAGCAGGGAAAGCAGGCTTTGCAATATATAACCAAAAGGGGCCTTTCTCTGGAAACTATAAAAAAATTTAAGCTGGGTTATTCTCCTGCTGATAAGTTTTGGCTTAAAAAATTTTTAAGGGGAAGAAATTTCAGTGAAGAATTTCTTAAAAAATCAGAACTTTTCAGCGAAAAGTATCCAGACTGTTCTTTTTTTACTAATCGTCTGATGTTCCCGATTTTTAACAAAGATTCAAAAGTAATTGCTTTTGGCGGTCGTCTTCTGGATCCTGATGCCAAAACTGCAAAGTATATAAATACCCGGGATGCCATTCATTATAAAAAAGGCGAAAATCTCTACGGATTTAATTTTGCAAAAAAAGCCGTTCGTGAGAACAACAAAATAATTCTTTGTGAAGGTTATATGGACTGCATTGCCTGGCATCAGTGTGGAATTGAATACGCTGTAGCCCCTTTGGGAACAGCTCTGACCAAAGAACAGATAAGACTTTTTAAGCCTTTTTGTGAAGAAGTTCTTCTTGCCATGGATTCAGACGGAGCAGGACAGAAAGCAACATACAAAGATATTTTAGCCTTAAGAAGGGAAGGTTTTACTGTAAAAGTAATAATTTTGCAGGGTGGTAAGGATCCTGCTGAAATAATGCTGAAATTTGGCCCTGAAACGTTGACAAATGCAATATCCGGTGCTATTTTAGATAGCGACTTTTTACTATCTAAACTAGGCGAATTGTATCCGGTGGACACTCCAGAGGGAAAAACTAAGGCTGCCCAGGCTTTTTTTCCTTACGTAGATGCCCTTCAATCGGTAATGCAGAAAGAATCCAGTTTGGAGCTGTTAAGTCGGACTTTCAATATAAGGCTGGAGGCAGTAAGACAAGATTTTCAAAATCGCAATCGAATGCAGTATAATCCAAACTATAAACCGGTAGTTCAGACAGAAGAAAAGAAAGTTATTCCGGCTGTAAAAATGAATGCCGAACTCAGGAGCGTTTTAGCTCTTGTTTGTGATTTAGATAAGTTCAGGATAATGAGAAATGAACTTTCTGCCGATGATTTTGAAGACTATTATGCCAGAAAGCTATATGAAATTCTGGAGGTGTGTTTTTCAGAAAATTCTCTGTCATTGAACAGTCTTTTGAATCATTGTACAGACGAACAGATTTCAAGCCTTATTACAGATGTTGTAACTAAGGGAGAATTTTCCGGATATACGGAAAAAGCTGTAAGGGATTCAATAAAACTGATTAAGACTAAAAGTCTTGAGCGCCAGCGTGACAAAATTATGAATATTATCAGAACGTTCAGACCTATTACTCAAGATGACAAAGATTATCTTGGAAAACTGCTGTCGGAAAAAATGGAGCTGGATAAAAAAATCCGGCAATAAACACAAGGTGAAAAATGGAACAGGAAGAGAATCCATCAATTAAAAAAATTCTGGATTTTGCCACTGAAAAAAATGGCATCACGTATGATGAAATTGCAGATCTTGTTGGACAGGATTTTGTAAATTCTCCTGAAATGGAGCAGGTGCTTCAGGCTCTTGCTAAAAACAACCTTGAAATCCGGGAATCTGGTCTGGATGATCTTGATGAAGAAGACGAAGACGCAGATGATATTTCGGATGATGCAGATGAGGAAGACGTCACAGATGAGGCTCTTCTAGAAGACAACGAATCTGTTGACGAGGATGTAGAAAAACTTTCCGAAGAAAAGGGCAGGCTGGTAAACAGTGATAAGGATTCCAGCGTAGATGATCCAATCAGGCTCTATCTTAGAGAAATCGGAAAGGAAAACCTTCTTACAGCTGAACAGGAAGTAATTCTTTCTAAAAAAATGGAAGACGGAAAGAATATCATCAAAAATGTACTTCTGAATTCAGGAATTATGATTCCGGAATTCTTTGCTGTTGCTCAGAAGGCTTTCACCAGAATTGATATACACGAACCTGGACGACCAAGAAAAGAAATAAATGAAGAGATGGCAGAAAAAAGACGTCTTAAATCCTGCTATTCTGAATTTATAAAACCTGTTTTGCCAGAAATGAAACAGTACATGGCTCTTAAAAA
>JAILKG010000203.1 GCA_024693915.1 Treponema sp. | reverse complement strand
GTTTTAAGATTTTTATACAAAAATAAGAAGTTTTTTTTAAGCCTTCTTTGTTTTTACATATTTTCTCCTCTTTTTTCCATGGAGACAAGCATTCCTCTGGTGGAAAAGGCCAGGGAAAATGGAATGACTTTTTACTGGGATTCACTTTCCTCTCTTGGAATTCTTGAAAAAAATGGACATCAGGTAACTTTCAGGGAATCTTCAGAAGTTTTGTTATATGATTCAATTCTTCTTACAAAAAGCGATAGTCCCGTAATAAAAGACGGAAAAATTTATGTATCCGCTTCTTTTATGGGAACAGTTGAAAATCTATTTAAGGATAGTGATGAAGAAAGTCCATTCAAAATCGGTGCAATTCTTCTGGATCCAGGTCATGGAGGAAAAGATCCCGGGGCTTCCGGCTCATTTACAATAAACGGAAAAGCCTTAAAAGTGCAGGAAAAAGATGTTGTGCTTTCTGTTGGAAAACTTCTTTATTCCCAGCTTAAAGAAGCCTATCCGGAGAAAAAAATCATTATGACCCGGAATACCGATAAATACCTGACTCTTGGAGAAAGAACTGATATAGCAAACGGCGTAAAACTTAAGGAAAATGAAGCTGTTCTCTATGTCTCAATCCACTGTAACGCTTCTCTTGATAAAAAGGCCAGCGGTTATGAAGTCTGGTACCTTTCTCCAGGCTACAGAAGGACTGTAATCGACAAATCCAAAACAGAAGATGATAAAACTCTTTTCCCAATCCTTAATTCCATGATGGAAGAAGAATATACAACTGAAAGCATTCTTATGTCCAAATTTATTATGGACGGCCTTCAGGCTCAGATTGGTTCCATGTCAAAGGCCAGGGGAATAAAGGCTGAAGAGTGGTTTGTTGTAAGAAATTCAAATATGCCTGCAGTTTTAATTGAAATAGGTTTTGTAACCAACGAAAAAGAAGCACTTAATCTTTCAAATCCGGAATACTTGAAAAAATCCTCAACTGGAATATATAATGGTATTCAGGCATTTGTAACTCACTTTGAACGCTCAAGAGGATTTACTTCGACAAAATGAAAATGAATAAAGAACTTTTTTCGTTAAAAAATATAATCATAAGTGCATCGCTTTTTCTTGTGTTTGCCCTTTCTCTTACAGTTTATCTGGTAAAATTTCCCGGTGTAAGAAAGGTTTTTATCTTTCAGAGTACGGATTCTTCCTCTCTTTCAATAGAAAGGCGTTATCTTCCGCCTCTTTTCGGGGATAAAAAATTTGAAAATTATGTGAGTGAACTTCTTCTGGGACCAGTTTCAGAGCACTGCATGCCTGTTTTTGCTCAGGGAACAAGAGTTCTGTCCTGTTTTGAAAGGGAAGGGGTGCTTTACATTAATTTATCTCAGGATATGCTGGTTTCCAAAGGTCCTCTTTCGGATTTCAGGAAGTGCATTTCCCTTTTTGAGAAAAATATTTATACAAACTTTCCTAATATCAAAAAAGTGGAAGTTTTTATAGAAGGGCATAAACCCTATGAATACTGATTTTTTTACTGTTTTTCATTTTTAAAAACATTGACAAAATAAGTATCATAAGGGATAATAAACTATATACAAGGCTACATCGAACTAGTTTAAAGGAGCTTCTAATGAAGAGGACTTTATTATTGACAGCAGTAGGTATGCTGCTTGCAAGTTTCACAGCTTTTGCTGATGAATCAATGCTTATCGATTTTACATTGCTTGATGCTGACTGCGTTTCTGACGAAGATGGAAATCCAACGCAGAACAGCCGTACAGTAATGGATTATTCTGTTTCAGCTGGCGCTACTTTCACACAGGATCAGAAAGACCTTATGAAGACATCGCTTGCTCTTCCTGAATGGGAAGTTTCGCTCAATTCTTCTGCACGCACAGTTAAGAGCCTCGGACTTTCTACTGTTGTCGCTGCTCCTGTAAGAAGCGATTCAAGCCAGAGCTTTGCTGGAAAGAACGTAATGGGCGTTCGCGTTGTTTTCCCTGACTGGAACTCAAATGCATTCGCTTTCATCAAACCACCGTTTGAAATTCCAGCTTATGAACCATTGTCATCAGCAGATGAAAACGGAAACCGCCAGGAACCAACAGATGAAGAAAAAGCTGGTGGAAAAACACTTTTCGAAGAAGGTTATGGTGTTGTAAAAAATGTTGGTACTGTAAAATCAATTGCAGTAATCACAATGGGTATGAACTATCCAGAAGGACTTTACGTTCTTCTTAAGGATACTGATGGTGTAGAACGCCGCTACTTCATGGGTTATCTTATGTTCGACGGTTGGAAAACTCTTACATGGAACAACCCACAGTACATTTCTGAAATCAGAAACCGTGAAATCCGCGTATATCCAATCTATCCAAGAGGACTTCCATTTGTTAAGTTCACTGGATTCCAGATTACACGTGATGCTGCTCACATTGGTGGCGATTTCATCGGTTACTTCAAAGATGTTCGTGTAATTTACGACAAAGCAGTTCTTACTTCAGATCGTGATATCGCTGATGAAGACCTTTGGGGAATCATTGGTAAGAAAGAAAAAGAACGCCAGGCAGCAGAAATGCAGCTCTTTGGAAATAAACAGGTTAACCGCTATCTCGAAAGAGCTAAGCAGGCTACTGAAGATCATTTCGAAGAAACTTTGAACCCAGATACTAACTACGGTTCACAGACTGCTTCTGGAGATGAAAAATAATCAGTTTTAATCTGTAGAAGGGAAGGCACTTCTTTTGAAGTGCCTTTTTTTTTGTTTACTTTTGCTTCATTTTTTTGGGATTTGCTCATGTACAATTCAATTCCTGCTAAAACAAAAATTAAGAATACTTATGAAAACTATGCTCCATACTTAAATCAGATTATGGGAAGTATTCAGGATATTCTTAAAGAAAAGATTTCTCTTTCAAGTCAGCCAACATACAAGGCCCGTATCAAAAGTTTTTCAAGTTATTATAAAAAACTTTTGAGGCAGAAGCCTCATGAAGCTGCAAGTACAGAAAATCTTGTCTGTCTTACAGATATGATGGGAATTCGAATTATCTGCGCATTTCTTGAAGATATTTCCGTTGTTCAGGAGCAAATTCAAAATCTTTTTGATATAAAGGAAATTGAAGTAAAAGGTGCTTCTCAAAGTTTTAAGGAATTTGGCTATGAATCTGTTCATGTGCTTGTAGCAATTCCTCAAAGCTGTATACCGGTAAATCTTCCAGAAGGAATAGTAATTCCTTCTGAATTAGTGTGCGAAATTCAGATCAGGACAATTCTTCAGGACGCCTGGGCCGAGGTTGAGCACGAATTGATCTATAAAACAGAGTTTACTCCTTTTGACCTGCCTTTGAGAAGGAAACTTGCATCTATGAATGCATCTCTTTCTCTGGCTGACATTATTTTTCAGGAAATTAGGGATTATCAGAAAAAACTTCAGTCTGAAATGAATGAAAGAAGGCAGAGTTTTTATCAGATTGCTGATGATTTAACAAGTATTGATGAAAACCGGGAAAGAATCAAACAGACTCATATTGAAAGGGTAAATCCTTATGTAGCTGGAACAATTGATGAGCTTATATTGCAGGCAATTCATGCTCACAATACCGGGGATTTAAAAACAGCAGTATTTATTTACAGCAAAATAATTGAGTCTGAACCAAAGCCAAACAATATTGTTCTTTCTGTAATTCACAAACACAGGGGAATGGCTTATTTTGCTCAAAATGATTACGAGAATGCCGTAAACGATTTTCATCTTTCCTTTGAATATGATAAGAATAATTTCCGTTCAATTTATTATGAAGGAATCGTTTACTCAATTCAAAAGCAGTTTCAGAAAGCTGTCGAATGTTTTTCCCGTTCTCTCGATTTGAATGAGTATCAGTCACATACTTTCTACCGCAGAGCTATTGCATATTATGAATTAAACCAGTATGAAAATGCAATGGCAGATGTAGTTGCGGCACAAAAACTGGGGCTTGAAGAAGAAGGTCTTCAAATTCTCCATGATAAGCTTGTATCAAAATTTGATATGAAAGTGTAAAGTGGACTTTTCTCTAAGCTCTTATAGTAAAAGCGGAATTTTTTATTGCCCTTGCAGGGTTACAAAATAATATATCTCTTGACAAAAATCTCAGAATAATATATCATTTTTTTTAGTAGGAATACTTATG
>JAILKG010000195.1 GCA_024693915.1 Treponema sp. | reverse complement strand
CTGCCTTCCCAAAAACTCAAAATGAGAAAAACGAGACTCCCCTTAAATAAAAGTGCTAAACTTCTCTTCATTTCCTTTTATTTGGTAAAAAGCCTGCTTCCATCTTTTTCTGAAGAAATCAGCAGTAATTCAAGCCGGCAGACTTCAGTCAACAATAGTTCCGTCAACAATAGTTCCGTCAACAATAGTTCCGTCAGCGATAATTCCTTCAGCAATGGGTCGACCAGCCGGTATACAGAAAGTCAGAATTCAGTCTCCCGAAATTCTGACAGCACAAGCTTTGCCAGCCGGAATCCCACATCACAGGATTCAGCAGGTCAGGAAGCAACTAATAAAAGTTCTTTTGTGGAAAAAGGTATTTTCTCTCTGGATTTCGGCTACATGAGTGCTGGCCTAAAAAACAATGGCTGGGGGCTGGGAGTTTCCTACGAAAGGCAGCTTTTCGACTTTGCATCAGTCAAGGGAACTTTTTCCCATATCACCCTCAAACCTGACAATGACCACGACTGGATTACAACAGTTGGGTTGAATGCAGACGCAAGAATTTATCCTTTCAATGTGGGAATGAAATATCTTTATTTTGGTTACGGTATCGGAACAGATTTTCTGATGACCGGCGATGAAAAAAACATCACTTACATCTCCCACTGTCCCCAGATAGGATGGAAGCAAAATTTATTAGATTTTGTATTGCTTGAAGCCCTTTTTGGCTACCGCATGAATGTTACCAGAGCAGACGATTTTTTTATTGAAAAGGGAATCGTTAAACAGGGAATGGAATACGGTATAACTTTCAAATTCAACATAAAAAAAATCTGGCTCTGGCTTAAAGGCGGCAAGAAAAAAGACAGCGGCAAAAATACAAATCTGTAAGAATCCGGTAAACGCACTTTCAGAAGAAAAACTCACTGGCCAGAAGCCTTGTCAAAGTTAGAATTAAAGCAAAGTCAAATTAAAAGAAAACCCTTGAAAGGTGCTTTTACTTGCGTTATTTTATAGCCATGGCTTTTGAATATTTAGATAAACTGAACCCGGAACAAAAAGAAGCTGTTGTTCACAAGGGAAGCCCCCTTTTAATTCTTGCGGGAGCAGGCAGCGGAAAAACCAGGGTAATTACCACTAAAATTGCATATCTCATTCAACACGAAAATATCAGAAGCTGGCAGATTCTTGCCGTTACCTTTACAAAAAAAGCAGCCGATGAAATGCGGGAAAGAGCCGTTTCTCTGGAACCTTCTGCCTGCGAATCTCAGATAAAAACTTTCCACTCCTTTGGAGCCTGGTTTTTAAGAAAATACGGTCTTATAGCAGGCATAGACAACAATTTTACTGTTTACGATGACTCAGATTCTGCAAGTCTCCTTCAAAAAGCCCTGCCTCACCTTACAAAAAAGAAGGCCCAGCAGCTTGCAAAAAAAATTGCCCTCTGCAAGGACTACTGCCTTACTCCGGAAGACGATATTTCTTCCTTTGACGAGGACGGAGATCTGGAAGAAGCCTACAAAGCCTACCAGAAGAGACTTAGAGAAACAGGCAACGTAGATTTTGGCGATTTGATTATGCTTCCCGTAATTCTTCTGGAAGGAAGTCCTGAACTAAGGCAGCAGATGCAGCATCATTTTAAAGTAATAATGGTAGACGAATACCAGGACTCAAATGTGGCCCAGTTCAGGCTTTTGCAGGCTTTAAGCGGAGTTCAGGAAGGAAGCAGCACCTATGTCTGCGTCGTTGGCGATGATGACCAGTCCATCTACCGCTTCCGCGGTGCAGAAATCCAGAACATTCTTCAGTTTCCAAATATTTTTCCAGATACCCAGCTGATTCGTCTGGAAAGAAACTACCGCTCCACCGCAAGAATTCTTGAGGTGGCAGATGCAGTTGTGCAGAACAACACCGGTCGTATCGGTAAAACTTTAATTGCAGAAGGAGAAGAAGGCACAAGACCATGCGCCCTCATCGTCCGGGACCAGAATGCAGAAGCCGAACTCTGCTCAAAACTGATAAAAAATGCCGTTTCATCAGAAAAATGCCCCGCAAAATTCAGCGATTTTGCCATTCTCTACAGAACTAACGCCCAGTCTCTGGAATTTGAACATGAATTTCTTCACAAAGAAATTCCATACAAAGTTGTTGGAAGCTTAAAATTCTACGAAAGAGAAGAAATCAAGGATATTCTTTCCTACCTTTCCCTCCTTGCTAATGGCCGGGACGAAATTGCCTTCCACCGAATTGCAAATAAACCTGTCCGGGGCTTAGGCGAAAAATCCCTGGAAAAACTGATAGAGGGAGCAAAAAGAGCCGGGGTCAATGACCTGATTTTAGCCGCCGAGTTTGCCGGGGAAGGAAAGGCTCTGAAAGCTCCATCAGAAAACAGCCAAAAGCCAATTTCCCAAACAGAAAAGTCCGCTAGCGATAATTCTATTTCACTAACAGAGAATATGGCGGAAAAGACTGACGGCCAAAGTCCAGCTTCCCTGGCAGACAAGTCCGACAATTTTATTTTACAGGCGGAAAATATGGCGGAAAGCAGTGAAAGTACCACATCCCCTGCCCTTTATATCTCCCTTACAAAAAAAGCCCAGGAAGGAGCAAAGGAATTAGCCTCCCTGATGAAAAGCCTTAAAGAGGAACTGGAAGAAAATTCAATAAAAGCGGAAGAAAACAGCGATGACGAAAATTTCGTTTCTCCGCCACTTTCATACTTTATAGAAAAAATCATAAAAGATTCCGGTCTGGAAGAATACCACAAGGCTCAGGACGAAATTGACGGCACCAGCAGAGTTGAAAACATGCAGGAGCTTGCAAACTATGGTGCAACCTACCCATGCACAAAACTGGGACTTCTGGACTTTCTGGACAGCATAAATCTGGACAGAACCCTTTCTGAAAACTCAGAAACTGACGAAAATGCCGATGCAGTAACCCTGATAACCTTACACAACACAAAAGGTCTTGAATTTAACCGGGTAATCATAACAGGAATGGAAAGCGGCATTTTCCCAAGGGAAGACAAAACAGGCAGTGACCTTGAAGAAGAACGACGTCTTTTTTAT
The DNA here is from genome assembly GCA_024693915.1 of Treponema sp. GTDB lineage: Bacteria > Spirochaetota > Spirochaetia > Treponematales > Treponemataceae > Treponema_D. The sequence continues at coordinate 29,952 of JAILKG010000195.1, read as the reverse complement.
GTTGGAATAACCCGGGCCAGAAAAGAACTCACCCTCATCTGTACCAGATCAAGAAAACTCTATGGTCACATACAGACTATGGCACCAAGTATTTTCTTAAAAGAGGCAGAAGAAGCCCTGGACATTCAGAATCTTTGCCCAAGCATTGGCTTTGGAAGCGGCTATGGCTATAACTCATACGGCTACAATTCCTACGGTAGCGGAAGTTCTGGCTACGGAAACTATTCAGCTTCTGGAAGAAATTCCGGATTCGGCGGAAACAATCTGGGAGAAAATGATCTGGGAGAAAAGTCTGTATTTGAAGGAAGTTCAGCTTTTGGCCAAAACCCGGCTTTTTCTGGTGGAAATTTTTCCGCCGGAACTTTTTCAGACCCCCTCAGAGAAAAATACAAGAAGGGTACAAAAATATTCCACGACGACTGGGCTACGGAGTTGTAATCAAGCAGACAGATGGCGATGATTTTGTAATCACAGTTCAGTTTGAAAACGGCGGAACAAAAAAGTTCATTCCAAAATTCCAGCAGAAATCCCTGCAGGTTATAAAGGACTAAAAATTCTGGCGTCAAGAGAAAAGAAGGCTGGCGGAAATAAAAATCAATTTCCGAAAATTAAAAAATACAGGCAGAAGAGATGATTTTTTTTCCTTTTGAAGAATTAACAGACCGCCTGAAGGGGCAGGCTCTGAACTTTGTAAAAAAATACGAATTGATTTCAGTGCAGCTTTCCAGCGCCATAAGAAAAAATTCCGCTTCCCTGTATGTAGTTTTTAACGGTGACATAAAGGGAGACAAAATCTGGGGCGTTGTGGTGCTTTCAAAAACCGTACTCCACTGCCTGCCCTTTGCAGAAAAAAAACGATCTTCCTTTTCCGCTGGCTTTGCTAAAAAATCAGAATGGCAGGATTATGAATGTCTTACCTTCACCCGGGATTTAACAGACTTTTACAGAAGCGAAAAACTAGCCCTGCCGGAATGCGTAAACGGAGTTGAAAGCGGCACCAGCCTGATTTTGCAGAGCCTTGAAAACTTAGATGCCTTTCCAAGAGTTATAAACCGCTACATTTTCATGCGCCTGAACGTAAAAGACTTTCTTTCTCTGGAATTACAGGCATTTTCAAATGGAGAAAGCTTTGTCCGATGCAAAAAAGACCTTCCGGAGCCACTTTTACAAAGCCTGATTGAACTTCAAAAAAAATACGAACTTGAAGAAGTTCTACCCCGGGGCTTTGAATTTAACGAAGATTCTTCCAGATTGAAGCTCAAAGCCTCTTTAAGGCGGCAGTATATTCTTGCAATCGATGACGGAAACGGAAACCTGATTTCAAAAGCCCAGACAAACGCCATCGGAACTAAATGCGCCCAAATCGGCGGCGTTTTTACACTTCCGGAACAGAGGGGAATACATTACGCCAGAAGATGCGTTCTGGTTCTTACAAAAAAAATACTCCACGCAAGAAAGCTTCCCGTTCTGTACGTCAAAAAAGAAAACAAAGCAGCGCAGAACCTTTACAAATCCCTCTGCTATATACCGCTGACTGATTACACTATCTGCTATTTTTAATTAGGAAGCAGTTATTCCTACACCCCAAATATTTCATCCCTATGCGCCCTTCCAATTTCATTCAGTGCCTGTTCCAGACTCAGCGCAGAATGTGCTTCCATAAACTTTTTCAAATCCCGGGTAAAGCTGTTCATGGAAAAATGCTGGTACACAAAAAGCCGGTCATAGGCACTGCCATTTCCACCTGCGCCATTCTTTTCTGATGCGCCATTTTTTTCAGCTGTGCCAGTATCTACATCTGCGCCCTTTCCTTCGCCATAGGAAGCAAAAAGGCAGTCCCGGTAAACCTTGAAAATGCCGTTTTTTTTGAGCTCAGAATAGCCCACCAGCCACAAAGAACAGTTATCAAGGGACTGGTGAAGAAAAGCCGTCCTTTCTGCCATCCATTTTTGGCTTTCTTCTATTATATTGCAAAGTTCAGGACTTCCGTTTTTCAGAAGATATTTCAAATGATTTGTTTTTGCAGTATGAACAGGAGTTTTATTCAAAATTATAACATTTTTCCTGAAATCCACCCCCAGCTGGCCGTTTTTCTTAAAAAAACCTTCCGCCAGTTTTCCGGACTGCCCCACAAGATATTTCTGATTTTTTGAAAGCTGCTCGTTTTTGCCGGGATTGTCTCCGATTACAATAAGACGGATACAGTCATCTTTTTGTATTTCATCAAGGGCGGTGTTATAAACCAGAGGATTTTCAAGGGGATAGGCAGGCGTATCTTTTAAAGATGCTTCTTTGGAAAGTCTGGAAATTTCCGGGGCAAGAGACTTCCACTCTTCTATTTTTTTCTTAAAATCTTCCCTGAAGGAACAAAAACTTTTCCACTCATTTTCCGTCATAGCGAACAAAATCCTCCTTTGAAATTGAATGAAGCACTTCTCCAACAGCCTTTTGAATCAGGCGGCTTCCCTTTGACCCGTAGAGTTCAGACCGACGGATAAAGCCTACATCGTAGTAGCCCATAGTGTTGCCGGCGCTGTGAATTACAAAAGCGTTTTTATAAGGTGCAGAATCAAGAACCAGCTGAGGAACAAGGCCGATTCCCAGGCCCAGCTGAACGATGGCAAGAATCGCCTCGTTTCCCTCCGTTTCCGCCGCAATTATTGGATGCACGTTTCTGGATTTGGTCCAGTGATCAAAGCGTTCCCGGGCAATTCCGTTTTTTGGAAGCACCAGGGGAGTGGTAGAAAGAATGTCCTGTGGCGACCCCTTTACGCTGGTGTAGGGACCGTCTTTTGAAGCGGCGTAAACCAGGGGCGTTCGCACGCATTTTATGGTTTCAAGATAGGAAAGAGAATCTTCTGGAATTGCGGCAACTGCCAGAGAAGCACTGCCGTCACGAACAGACTGAATTGCTCCGGCAGGGTCTCCTGTTTGAACGGAAAGTTTTATAAGAGGATATTTTTCTGAAAGTTTTTTGATAAAAAGAGGAAGAATCATGTAGCAGGCCGTTACCGATGCGTAGACATTTAAAATTCCTGAAACAGAACCTTTTTCTCCCTGAAAAGAAGATTTTAATTCCTCTTCCTTCTCAATTGTTTCCCTGGCAAATTCTGCAAAAACCCTGCCTTTTTCTGTTAAAGTTACAGAACGACTGGAACGGTCGATTAAAGGAGTATCCAGTTCTTCTTCCAGCCGGCTTACAATTCTGGAAAGTGCAGAAGCGCTCATATTCAGCCTTGAAGCCGCCTTTGCATAATGAAGCTGTTCCTGAAGAACTATAAAAGCTCTCAATTCATACAAGTCCATACAAAATTCACCTAATACATTTTGACAAATTACCTGCATTAAGTCTATAATGGTAGAATAATATTTATGGAGGACTTATGAAAAAGGTATTGAGTATCGTACTTGCAGGCGCAATTGCATCCTCTCTTTTTGCCTATGATATTGCAGCGGGAGCATCTCTTAAAACTAAAGCCAGAACTGTAACAAGAACAGACTTTACAATCGTTTCAAAATTCGGTGAATACTTCCGTACACCAAGTTCAAAAATCATTTACAAATTTGATGATCAGGGAAAAATCACTGAATCTTCTGAACTGACTCCAAGAGATGCCCTTGTAAATAAAATTGTGAACACCTATGACAACATGGGTAACCTTACTGCCCAGGTTTGCTATGATGCTGATAACGTTCAGATCTGGAACACAACAATCACTTACAAAGACAACATGAAGTCAGACTGTTCTGAATTTACAAAAAGCGGCTACCTTAAGGGAAAAACAATTTATTCCTATTCCGGTAAAAACCTTACTGACGAAAGCTACTACAATGCTGACGGCCTGCTTGTCTGGAAAATCATCTACAAGTATGACGATTCAAACAGAATTGAACACGAATACGAATACTTTGGAGACGGAACACTGGACGAAGAAAGAAGTTATACTTACAACGCTGCTAACCAGAAAGAATCCATCAGCTACTACGATGCAAACGGAATTATTAAATCAAAAGATGTTTTCCGCTATGCAGCAGACAATTCCCTTTCTGAAGTAACTGCTTACGATTCCGATGGAAAAATTACAAAGCGTTCCCTTGTAAAAACTGATTCCTTTGGAAATACATCAAAAGTTACCGGTTACGCCGTTCTTAGAAAATTCGGAACAACTGTAAACGAAATGTCAGATATGACAGAATTTATCTACGACTACAACACTGTAGACCAGAAGTAATTTTTTCAGGCTGAAGAAAAGCCTGGAAAAATAAAGAGATAAAAAGCCCGTGAAGTTCTGGCACTTGAAGTGCACTTTGCGGGCTCTTTTTTTTTAACGAAAAGAAAAATCTGACGGCCACTTGCCGGAAAAAAGCAGACCTGCAAGCTTACCTGTTTTACGAAAACTTAAAAAAAAGAAATCGTAAAGGAAGCTGCCGGAAAATAAACAGGCCTGCAAATTTACCTGTCTTACGAAACTTAGAAAGAAGAAAATGTGCAGCAAACTGCCGGGAAGGAAGAAAAGTAAAAAGAGAAGGTAATTCCAGGCGCGGGCCTGGAGGGGTGGGCGAAAGCCATTTTTTGAAATGAAAAAGCTTCCAGGGCAAGAAAATTGAAAGGGTAAACTGCCCGCATAAAGGCAAAAAGGCTGGAGCCCAGGGGAGCGCTTTGCGCGACACCAAGCCTTAGGCGGGCCCCGGAAAGCCCGTGGGTGACTCCGCCGCCCAAAATGAATTTTTTCTGACTGATTTTCCCCTGTATTTTTATAGAAAAAAGTAGCGAAAATATCAATTTAAGCCGATAATCTACAGGAAGAACCATTTTAAATTAGCGAGGCGTTTTATGAAGCAGATTGGAATCCGATTAGCGGACGGTTCATTTTATCCGATTATGGAAGATGGAAAAGCTGGAAATAAAAATTTAGGTCTTACAACTGTCAGGGACAACCAGACACGGGTTATTGTAGATTTATACCGTTCTTCAACAGGAACTATGGAGGACGCGGAATACATTGACTCCCTTCAGATTGATAATCTGGTTCAGCACCCTAACGGAAGCATGGATATTCCTTTAAAAATCAAACTTGATGAAAACAATAAGCTTTCCGCAGATATGAACGACCCTGAAACAGGAGCTTCCAGCAACGCAGCCATAACTCTGGTTTCCAGAACTCTGGAAGAACGCCTTGAACCAACTAATTACGATGTAAAAATGCCAGAAGAGGTTGGGCTTGATAGCGGTGACGATGCATTTGGAGCAGACGAAAAGGGTCTTGATACAGGCGACAGCAGTCTGGATGCAGATAATGCCGGACTCGATATGGACGATTTGAATCTGCCGGAAGACGCCGGATTTGATAATGTTGACGACGGCCAGAATGAAAACGACCTTGATGCCGGAAATGCAGACTTTTCTACAAGTGACGCCGCTGAGGCAAGTTTTGATGAAAGTGCTGAAATGTTAGCCAGCCCTGACCAAGATGATTTTGGCGCAGATGACCTTTCTTCCTCTGATTTTTCTGGGGACGAATTTTCTCTGCCGGATGATTTTGGTTCAGCTGACAACCTTCCGCCTCTGGATGATGATTTTTCTTCAACAAGCGAGGGGCCTGCTGCTATGGAAGAGAATTTTGCTTCCAGCGACGATACATTTGCTATGGACGGAAGTCCGGCTTCCGACCAGGGACTTCCTGCCATGGATGACAGCCTTTCTGCCGCTGACGAAGGCCTTCCGGAAATCGAGGACAACTTCTCTGCCGACGAAACCCTTGTTTCCGACGACGGACTTCCTGCCCTTGACGATAACATCTCTTCCGACGACGGACTTCCTGCCCTTGACGATAACCTCTCTTCCGATGACGGACTTCCTGCTCTTGACGATTTTGATAGTGACCAGACAATTTCTTCTGACGACAATTTCTCGGCTTCTTTTGCTGACGATTCTGAAACTGATACCCTTACAGCAGACGAGCTTGCGCCTTTAAGCAATCTTGTTGCAGACGACATGCCTGCAGAAGTAATCGAAAATCCTGTTACAGATGAGGACATTTTTGCTTCCGAGTCTGTTTTGCCGGATGAAATTGCTGAAGAAAACCAGACAGAAGAAAACCTGGCTGAGGAAAGCGGAGACATCACAGCAGAGGAAAAAACTGAAGAAAAGAAAAGCAATGCAGGTGCAATTGCCGCAGGAGTGGCAGCAGGCGCAGTTGGTGGCGGACTTTTAGCCAGAATGATGGCAAAACGCAAGGAAGAAGAAAATAAGCAGGATACAGAAGTCCTTTCTGACGCAATGGCAAGCAAAGCTGATGCTATCAAGGGAATAGGCGACGACGCTGAATACGAAAACCCTGAAAATGCAGACCTGCAGGAAAGTTCAGAACATTCTGCTTTTGAGAACGCAGATGCAGACTCAACAGTTGCAGATACTTTTGATTCTGACCTGCCGGAAGATAATGAAGTGAACGACAACCTGGACTTCAATTTCAGCGATCAGACTGATGAAAACATGGCAGATGAAAGCCTGTCAGACGGAGCGGAAAATACTGAAACTGCAGAGGATTTTGCCGGAGATTTGACTGAAAGTGCAGACCTTACAGAGAATGCTGAAGACAGTGGAATTTCTGACCAGTCTGAAGTTTCTGATGAAGATCCATTCGCTCTTCCTGACTTAGACGAAACTTTAAGCGATACAAACTTTGACCTTCCGGAAAATGAAAACAACAAAGAAGGAGAAGATCCTTTTGCCCTGCCAGATCTGGACGAAGGAACTGCTGAAAACGACCAGACTGAAGTTTCTGACCAGAGCCAGGTTGCTGATGAAGATCCATTTGCCCTTCCTGATTTGGACGAAACTTTAAGCGATACAAACTTTGACCTTCCGGAAAATGAAAGCGGCAGTGACGATTCCTTTGATTTACCGGATTTTGATGACAATGAAACAGAAAGTCCAAAAGACCCTACAATGGATTCAGTACCTGTTGCAAGCGGTCTTGATTTTGACGGCCTTTACGACAAGGAAACAAAAGAAGGAACTTCTTATCAGACAGACGATCAGGAAGATGTCCGCAAAAAGACAAAGGCTCCTGTTATCATTTGCGTAATCTGCGCAATAATCTGTATAATCGCAGTTCTCCTCCTTCTTTTCATTGTACCTTCAAAGTACAATCTTCTTGGAAAGAAAAATGCAAAAAATACAGTTGACCCGGCTCCAATCGTAAAAGAAGCAGAGCCAGAGCCGGAAGTAATTCCAGAGCCGGAGCCAGAAATTCCTGACACTTCAGCAAAAGAAGATGAAATTGTAGTCATCACTGAACCTGAAGTAATTGAGACAGTTGTTCCTGAACTTCCAAAAGAGCCCGAAACTCCAAAAACAATCACTTACAAGATTAAATGGGGCGACACTCTCTGGGATATTGCTGACGCTTATTACAAGAATCCTTGGAAATATCACATGATTGCCAGATACAACAAAATTAAAAATCCGGATCACATTATTTCTGGAACAGTAATTGAACTTCCTCAGCAGTAATGATTTCCAGATTTTTTAGGAATGCCGGAAGAACTTCTTCAGGAAAATTAAAAAAGTTTCTTTCTCTGCTAATCTTCTGCACTTCTTTTGCAAGCTCTTTTTCTCTTGCTTCCTGCAAGCGGCCTTCCTATCAGCTTCAAAAGAAGTATGGAAACGACGTCAACTATTTTCTGGGACTCAAAGCCCTTCAAAGAGGCGACATTCAGGAAGCCCAGAAAAATTTTTCCTTCACCTCAAAAAAAGGCAGCGAGTGGTGTGCCCGCCGCAGCTATGAAAATCTTATTTTATTACAAAATCAGAAAAACCGCATAGAAATGGAAGATTTGTACCTGGAAAAATACAGGGATCAGGATGCCCTGCTTTTTGCAGTCCAAGACTATTTTACAAGCAAAGAGTTTTCCAGAGTGATTTTTTTTACAAACGAACTGGATTTTTATTCTGCCAGTGCAAGCCTTATTGCCCTGCGCTTAAAGGCCATGAAAGAAAAAAATGACAGCCGTCTGCCAGAAGAAATCTTTAAGTGGTTTTTGGAATGTCCATTATCAAGCGAACATCAGAACTTTTTTACAGAAAACGCAGAATTCATTGAAGAAAATCTTAATGAAAATCAAAAAGAACTTTTGAATTTCAGGCTGCTGGCAATTAAGCGACAGTATTCAGAAGCAGTAGAAAAAGTCCAGGGAATTCTCGATCTTTTTGAATCAGAAGGAAAGGAAATTCCTTCCACAATGTGCTCCGATATTGGAAAAGTGCTTCTTTATGGAAATAAAAATTACCTTCAGAATATTAGGATCCTTGAAAAATATCTTTCCGATATGGTAAAAGAAAAGGAAAATTTTCTTCAGCCACAAAATTCTTCACTTAATTCTAAAACAAATAACATCAATAGCCGGCAGGAAAAATCTTACTGGACAGAAAACAAGCATTCTGAAAATGCCGGGAGAAACGAAGCGTTTTACTTTAATTTTTATGCTGGACGAATCTACGAACTGGCCGGTGACTATTATTCCAGGGCAGAAAACTGCTACAGAAAGGCCATGGAATTTTCTTCCTCGAATGATCATGCCGATAATGCCCTCTGGTATCTGCTTAAACTTGCCATCAGAAAAAATTCTCTGAACGGAAGCCGGGCAATCCAGGAAAATGCAAAAATCTGGCATAATAGCGCCTACTTTGACGACCTTTTAGATTTGCTTTCCAACCTCCTTCTAACTGAAGGAAAATGGAACGAATTTTATAAAATCTACAATAAGGCCCAGGGCTATCTTTCTCCATATATGGAAAGCCGCTACGCCTATATCTCTGCCAGACTTCTGCAGGAAAAACTGGCAGATTCCAGCAGCTACGACCAGGATGATTCACCTTCCTCTTTATTTGAAGCTTCACTAAAATCCGCTGACGATTTTTATTACATGGTAAGCGCAATTTCCAGAATGGAACTTACAAATAAAGAAATTGAAAAAATTGTCTGCAAAACCAGGCTTTTAGATAAAGAAAAGGGTGAAAAAACTGACCGGAATGCAGAAATTCTTTTGCGAGGCTACGCAGATTTTGGCTTTGCAGATAAAATTTATCCTGAATTTGTAAAATTGTCTTCTACCGGTTCAATTTTCTCCATGGATACAATCTGTGCACTTTCCGCCTTTTTAAACGAGTGCGGAAAAAACTTTCCAAAATATTATCCCCAGAGTTTGAGAATGGTGGCAAAAGCCCTTAAAAAGAGCGACAGAAAAATCACAAAAGAAGAGCTGAAACTTCTCTTTCCAAAAGATTACCAGCCCCTTATCGATGCTGCCGCAGAAAAATACGAAATCCCTGATGAGCTTTTGTACGGCCTTATCCGAAGCGAAAGTTTTTTTGATAAAGATGTAAAAAGTTTTGCCAGCGCCGTTGGACTCAGCCAGCTGATGGACTCCACCGCAGGGGATGTAGCAAAAAAACTAAAAATAAAGGAATACGATTTGAGGGACGCCGAAACGAATATAGAATTCGGTGCATTTTATCTTGCAGAACTGATTAGGAGACTAAACGGCTCTCAGATTCAGGCCCTGCTCTCTTACAATACCGGAATAACAAGAATCCGCCGCTGGGTTGCACAAAAAAACAGCCTGCCAATGGATCTCTTTCTTGAAATTGCCCCCTACGACGAAACCCGGGAATACGGTCGCAAACTCACAGGCGCTTCCTCCATGTATGCCTGGCTTTACGATAATAAACCCATAAAAGACACCGTTGAGCAAATATTGAAATAAAATTTAAAATAAATCCTTTATTGCTATTGACTAAATATTTGAAAAAGAGTATATTATTTTCACGTTCAGCAATGAACTGATGGTTGCTTAGCTCAGCTGGTAGAGCAATGGACTGTTAATCCATGTGTCGCAGGTTCAAAACCTGCAGCAGCCGAAAGGGTCTGATAAGTTCAGACCCTTTTTTATTTAACGTAAAATCATATTTATTAAATATAAATCAGGTTTTGAAGCGGAGCGAACGCACGGAAAAGGCGAGCAGTGCGGAGCGTTTTCCGTGAAAAGCCGCCAGGACGGCGGCGACAGTGAGCGAAGCCGGCATGAAAGGAAGCGACAGGAAGTCGCTGACTGGAATGCCAAAACCTGCAGCAGCCGAAAAGCTTCTTGAGAAATCAGGAAGCTTTTTTTTATTTAACTCAAATTTTCTTATTAACCATAACCAGGTTTTGAACCGAAGTGAGCGCCCAAAAAGCGAGTAGTGGCGCAGCATTTTATTCGATGAGGGCACAGGAGGTGCCCGAAAGCGAACAAAGGCGCCGTGGAGGGAGCTGACAGGAAGTCAGCAACCGTAACGGCAAAACCTGCAGTAGCCGAAAAACACTATCCACTCACTAACAAGCTATATTAGGATTAAGAGAAGCGTAAACAACTCCCACCTGAGCGTATATTTCGAGAAACTCAGGCGTGTAGCCATAAAGGGCGTTCACCGACTTTATGGAGTCTGTCGCTTCTTGTTTTATATCTTCAGAATCAAATCCAGATACAAAATTATCCTTTCCATCATCGAATTTTTCTAATAAGTAAAAAAAAACGGGCCGCCCATCACAGGCAGCCCGCATTCCCTACTAAAAACAGTATTCAAAAATAAGAAAAACTGCTTTTCGTCAAATATTATTTTTCAAGAATAAATTCAACACGGCGGTTTTTCCAGTTGTTGTCTTTATCTTTGTAGTCAACAACCAGTTCTGTACCACCCTTACCTTCAGTTGAAAGACGGCTTGCGCTAACGCCCTTCTTTACAAGGTAATCCTTTACGAACTCAGCTCTCTTTCCAGAAAGAGGGATAAGAGCCGGTCCCCAAAGTTTTGGATTGTCTTCAGTCTCTTCGGCTTCGTTATCTGTTACACGGTTTGCATGACCTACAACAGTAACCTTGTACTCCTTAAACTTGTTCAAAATTTCAGCAATTCGTTTAAGAACCTTTTCATTGTTAGCAGCCTGTTCCGGTTTCAAGCCGTTCTTGATTTCATTGCTGGTCTTAAAGTCAGCATTGTCTGAACGGAATATAATAGAAGGAACTGCCATCTTTAAGTAAGGCCCGTCAACAATTACAAGTACATCGATAGGAATTACACCTTTTACAGTGCTTGTCATACCCAGTGTATCTGTAACTGTGAATGTATATGGATAATCCATTGCAGACTGTACCCTTTCTGCCCTTCCGCCTGCATCCTTCTGAATGTTAGAAAGACCATCCCAGATGATTCTGTCTGTAATTGAAGAAGTTCCCTTTGTCTGCCAGAATGGCTTTCCATTTGGATCAGCAATCACAAATGACCAGTTTTTGAACTGAGCCTTAGATTTTCCGCTGAGTTTGATAAAGAGGTCATCATCTGTTCCGTCGTTATCAGGACTGAAATATTCTGGAGCTGTTCTAACAGAAAGTTCCGGTGCTGTGGCAGTACAAATAAATGAAGAAGAAGTTGAAGTAACCCGGTTACCTTTCTTATAGACAATGTTCAAAGTTCCTGTAAAGTTTCCTTCAGCAGCTTTGCCGTCAGAAGTAAGACCATCCCAGGTAATACTTGCAGGAAGATTTGCGCTATCCTTATCAGACCAGCCACGAACAGACTGACCGTTTTCATTTCTGATATCAAAGTTCCATGAAAGAATTCCGTCAGCAACACTGGTTTTAATATCAAATTTCTGAGTATCAAGAACATTATCTCCATTAGGAGAAATTCCTTCATTTTCAGCGGTGATGTATGCCTTTGTTTCACGGCTATCAAGTGTGAGAGAAGCAATTTTTGTCTGGAAAGAGTTTCCTGCTTCATCTTCAGAAGAAATCACGATGGAATAATTTCCGTCTGCAGCACGGTTTCCGCTTGAATCAGAACCATCCCACTCAAACATATCTTTTCCGTTTGTGCGGATATTGTTCTGCCAGGTGTAAGTTTTTACAACTTTTCCTGAAGCGTTCAAAACATCAACCTTCCAGAGAGCTTCTTTTGTGCTGTTTGTAATTGTTACAGGAATTGTATCCTGAACTCCGTCTCCGTCCGGGCTGAATGCTGTCCATGGAGCCTGAGCGTCAAGCTTTGGTGGAAGAGTATCAAGCACAAAGGCAGGAGTTGCTACAGTTGCAGAAGAACCGTTTGTAGAAGCAATTTCAAGGGAAGCAGAATAAGTTCCGTCAGGGCAGATAATTCCGCTTTCGTCCTTTCCGTCCCATGTAAAGTTAGCAGGAAGCTTTGAAGAATCTTTTACAGTTTTTACAGCAGTTCCTTTTGAATCCAGAATTTTGAAAACATAGCTTGCAATTCCATCAGCATCCTTCAAAACAGGAGAGAATGTTATAGAATCCCTAACCTTGTTTCCGTTTGGACTGAATGCTGCATCGCTGGCAGAAAGAAGAATTTTTACGTCTTTTGTGCTGAGTTCAAAAGTATCTGCGCTGGTAATTACGCCGGTATTTCCTGCAAGGTCAGTTGCCTTAAGTTCAAAGCGGTATTTTGCATCAGGAGAAAGCTTACCGTTAGAAGCAAAACCGTTCCATTCGATTGATTCAGGAGGGAATTCACCAAAATCATACTCTTTTACAACGAACTCAGGATTTTCGGCATCGTAAATTTTTCCCTTCCATGCAGGAATAGAAGCAAACTTTCCGGTTGAATCCATAAGCATGGAGATTTTTACGTGAGTTTTTGAACCGGCACCAAAAATCTTGTCAGAAACTGAAATCTGAGCAGAAGGTTTTGTTGTATCAAGAATTACTTCAGGGGATTTGATTACAGCTGGTTCGTAACCGTTCAAATATGCTGCAGAAACCACTGCTGTATAAATTCCCTGAGGAATGAGTTTTCCGTTATCTCCTGTTCCATCAAAAATAATTGATGAAGGTGGAACTTCTCCGCTGTTTGTCTGATCCAGAGTTTTGTAAACCTTACCGTTTTTATCAACAATTTTTACAGCCCAGGCAGTAAGCTTGTTTCCGCTGCTTGCTTCCGGAACAGGAATTGTTACGTCAAATTTAACTGCAGAATTCTTTGAATCGGTATTTGGAGAAAAATATTTTGAACTTGCAAGAACGATATTTGTAGCAGGTTTTTCTGCCGAGTAAATGATGTTTGAAACCGATGCAGGCTCAGAAACGTTTCCTGCACGGTCAGTTGCGCTCACTTCGTAAGAATAGATTCCGTCTGGAACAAAGCGCCCTTCTTCGTCAGAACCGTTCCACTTAAAGTTTGCAGGCTCTGAATCTTCCCACTTGAAAGTACGAACAACATCGCCGGAAGCGTTGCGGAAGCGGCCAGTCCAGGTGTCTTCCCTTGAACCAGTCTGCTTTAATGCAAGCTCAGCCTTGGCTCCTTCACCAAAAATCTTGTCAGCTGGCTGAGACACCACGACAAATGGAGCAACTGTATCGATTACAACAGGGTATTTTTCTGTCACACCCTTGTTTCCGTTGTCATCAGTTGCAGAAAAATAGTAGAAATATTTTCCGTCAGGAGCGGTTTCACCGTTATCCATGGCACCGTTCCAGGAAACATTTGATGGAATTGTAACTCCAGTTTTTACAGAAATAAGTTGTTTAAAAAACTGCTTAAAAGTCAGTCGGCTTGGAAGAGCAACTTTGTTTCCAATTGTTCGGATTACCTTGCCGCCTTCGTCTTCAATTGTAAGGCTCCAGGAAGTGATGTATCTTCTGTCTGAAATTTTCAAAGGAACTACAAATTCGTCCTGAATACCGTCATTATTTGGAGAAAAGTACCTTTCCTTTTTTTCCGCAGAAAGAAGAGCGGAAACTGAAAGAAGGGCAAAAAAAGCTAGATTTCTAAAAATAGTTTTCTTCATTGCGTGCCACCTTATTCTTTATCGTCTACCCAAAGCTGGATTACAGGAGGATTTACATCCTTCTGTCCAAGATAGATTCTTGCACCACCTGAAACAGCCTGAATTTCTTCATATTTCTGCTGCCATGCAAGACCTGCAAGCATTTCGCTTGAATCCCAGCTGTGGCTCTTCAGGTAATCGTTGTTCTTTGCATTCAAATTAACCTTAAAGCTAAGCCCAATTGCTGGAATCAGATCTGCGTGTCCCTGGCTTGCTTCAACAACGTCAATTTTTTCTGCAATAGAGAGGTAAACAAGATCCTTAAAGCTGAACTGAAGACCAAAATCAAAAATCACATCTTTGAAGGTTGGAATGGACATATCAAAGGAGAAACCGCCTTTAAACTGCTCTGTACTGAAAAGCAGAGCTGCAACACCAAGACGGGTTGTAAGAATTCCAGGGAAATCATCTGTAGAAGAAGAATCGTTCAGTCCTGGAAGAGTGTTGGAATAATACTTACCCAGGTTCATTTCTGCAAAACCGATTCTAAAATCTTTCATAAAGCCCAGATTTCCCAGGCGGTAAAGAAGACCAAAATCAGCACCCAGAGCCCAGTCAGAATCTGCACCCCAGAAAATACCGCCGTTCAGGCTGAGTCCAAGACTCAGGCGGTCTGTAATTTCCTTAGCAATTCCTGCCCGCATATTAAATGTGTTTGCAATATCCATACAGTCAGCAGAACAGAAAACTCCGTTCAAAATTCCGCTGGAAACAAAAGCCTTTGTTGGAATCAAAATTCCAGTCTGAACGGCTGCTCCACCAGATTCTTCACTGTTTGTAGAAATAAGGGCAGTAAAACCAATATCAAGCTGAGTTCTCTGCTCCAGGGCAGTCAAAGCCGGGTTCAGAGAAATAGACTCTGCTCCAGGCATGAATATTCCACCTCCTGCACTTGAAGTAGCAGAAGTTAAAATTGTCGGACTAGAAAGATTGAATAAATTCTGAGAACCTACCGGCGGGTTGTAAGCAAAAACCAGAGCCGCCGACAAAATAGCCACAGAAGCCATAATAATTCTTTTCATAATAAACTCCGTAAAAAGTTTTAATGATCAGCCATAAATTAAAGTTTCAAATTTGTATACTTAAAATTAAGACTAATTAACAAAATATTGTAACGCATTTTTTAATTTTTTTCTATAATATGTTGATTTAGCAAGAAGGCAAACGCATTATTAATATATTTTACAAATAAAAGCGCTCTGGTCGGCATTGCCACGGTCCAAAAAAAACTATTCAAAACACTGCTAAAAGTTTGACACAAAGCCTTGAATTATTTATATTTACAATATGAAGAAAGGCAATTCCAACGGATTTTTACAGAGCATTTTAGATTCACTTTTTGGAAAAAACGATGCTGATGCAGAAAAAAGACGGCAGCTTAAAAATATCTCAAAAAAGCTTTCAAAATCCCGTTACAATAAATTCTATAAATTTCAGGGAAACGAAGCCCTTCCTACTCTGGCAAAATTCATGTATGAAATTTATAAGGTAATTTACCCGGCTCAGACAATGTTCCAGAGCGTGGCAAATCCTAATGTTTTAAAACGCCTTTCTATCGATTTTCTTACAACAGAAGAAATCAGAAACATTGAAGAATCAATCAGCGAAGAAAACCTGATAAAAATGAGCAAGGAAATTCCAATCGCAAATCTTCAGGCTCAGGCTCAGGAAAGAATCAGCACATATTCAGATTTTTTTACCCTTGAAAAAATTACGGAAATTGACGGTCTTTACAAGCAGTTAATCTGTATGAAAGATTTCTGTACTTTTGACTTCTACTTTTTCCTTAAAAAATTTAACAAGGGAATGAGGGAAGCTGATTTTAACACCATGCCTAACTTTGAAAAAATCAACGCAGAATATATCCTTGGTGAGCTCAAAGATTTTATGGCAGCGGCCTGGACTCTTCCTCTGGACATTGACTGGACAAACTGCATAAAGCTTCTCCGTGTCTACAAGGGCGTTGAACCGGTAACACTGCAAAACTGGAAAAAAGTAATTCAGAGAATTCAGAGCCTTAAACTTTCAGGAACTTTTGAAATGATGATGAAGCTCATCAGTTCAGATCCTTCTGCAACAGTTGAACTCAGCGACTCAAATCCTAACATCATCGAGCCACACCTGGACAAAATCAAAGGCGACGCTGAAAAAACAATAAACCAGCTGATTGCTCAGGAAAAAGCTCACAAAACCGGCGACATCTGTTCCCAGCTTTTCCCTAACATCGAAATTTCTAACCTCAAGAATTACAGTGAAAACTGGAATACAACTTTAAAACACAAAAGACTGGATACCTTCAACAATGTAGAAGCCCTGGGCTACCTTAAAACTTTCCTTCTGGAAATTTTCAAAAAGAATATCCGTGAATATTATGATATCGTTCTTGTTCGCGGTCAGTGGGAAACCCAGCCTCTTTCTACATCTTTCTCTGATGCCTATAACTCCCTTCTTCAGACAGCAGACCAGATTATTCAGTTTGACTCAGAACTTGCAGAAGACGGCCCAATCGGAATCAAAATCAAAACCCTGCTTCCAAAAACAGATAGGGACTCAAGTTCAAAAAATATCGTAAACCGCCTGGTAAACGACGCTAACGAAGCTGCCTATAAATTTATCGTTGCCAGCACCCGTAACCTTATCACTATGGGTAAAATCATAAAAACCCTCATTGAAGATTACGGAAAGTCAAAACCACAGATAATCGGAAACTGGAAAGAACTGGACAAGTATTCAGAAGTTCCATTAAAAGATGTAAACATGAACCTGTACAAAAAAATCTATCTTTTCTCAACTCTGATAAAAGAAAGTCTTACAAAAATGGAAGAAGAGGCTTAATTTTTTGTAAGACAAAGATCAGCCATCAGACTCAAAGTTTCTTCCAGGGACTAATGCTTACGATGGCTGCGTTTTTTAACTCAAGGTCGAAAAAAAGAATCCAGTCAGAATACAGTCAGCCCCCCCCCACTCCTCCACTTAATCCAACTCCTCCACTTAATCCAACTCCTCCTCCAGCTACATGCGAAATATTCCGTCCTTTGCTTGAATTTTCATTTTTTTTCTATTATAGTGAAATCTCAAAATGGGAAATTTTCTCTCATTAAAAAATCACGAAAGATAAATCCGGACATACACTGGTAGGCTTTGGTCTGAAGATTTATAAGTCGTGAAAAAGGTATCAGGTATTTTTATGGATTTATCAGAAAACGATGAAATTGTTCCTTTGGAGGAACAGCTGGAGGCAAAAAATGCCCCAGAATCACAAACAGCAGCAAGTCAAACTGCTCAAGCAGTTCAAAATGAAGAAAACGCCCTTGATGATGGCGAAATTTCTTTTGAAGATTTAGGACTGGACGAACTCACCTTAAAAGCAATCGAAAAAAAAGGTTTTAAAACCCCTTCTCCAATTCAGACACTGGCTATTCCCCGTCTTCTTTCCGGGGAAGCAAACATGATTGCAAAGGCCCGCACTGGAACTGGAAAAACCGCCGCCTTTGGTCTTCCTATCATTCAAAAACTCAGGGAAAGTCAGGGACAGGTAAAAGCCCTTATTCTTGAACCAACCAGAGAACTTGCAATTCAGACTTGCAACGAAATGCAGTCATTTACAGAGGGAAAATCTCCCCGCTCCTGCGTACTCTACGGCGGCGCTTCTTACGCAACACAGATAAAAGACCTTAAAAAAGGAACTGAAATCGTAGTTGGAACTCCTGGCCGTATTCAGGATCACCTGGAAAGAAAAACACTGGATATAAGCAAAATCGACTATTTCATCCTTGACGAAGGAGATGAAATGCTGGACATGGGCTTTATTGATGATATCGAAGCTATTTTCAGAAAAGCAAACCCGGATGCCCGCATTCTTTTGTTCAGCGCCACAATGCCACCGGAAATTTTAAAAATCGCCGGAGAATTCATGGGCGATTACGAAATCGTTGAAGAAGAAGGAGTTCTTGACGAACCTCTTTTGATTGAACAGAAATTCTGGGTTCTCAAAGAAAGCGAAAAAATCGATGCCCTTGTCCGCCTTATCGACATTGCAGATGATTTTTACGGTCTTGTTTTTACACAGACTAAGAACGACGCAGATTTCGTTTCAAAAACACTGGACGAAAAAGGCTACGAAGCCGCTGCTCTCCACGGAGATATTGCTCAGACTCAGCGTGAAAAGATTCTTTCTAGATTCAGAAGCAAAAAGACCCGTATTCTTGTTGCAACCGATGTTGCTGCCAGAGGAATCGATATTTCAGGCCTTAGCCACGTAGTAAACTATTCTCTTCCATTCGACGCCGCAACTTATGTTCACCGAATCGGACGAACCGGTCGCGCAGGTTCAGCCGGTACAGCCGTAACTTTTGTTGCTCTCAATGAAAGCAGAAAACTCACCTTCCTTCAGCGGGCAATCAGAAAAGCCAGCAAAGGTGAATTAAAAGAAGAACAGATTCCTACAATCGATGAAGTTTTGAACAAGAAAAAAGCCCGCATTTTCTCTGAACTCAAAAATCAGCTGGGTCTGAATACCCTTCACCTTCAGAAAAAAGAGGACGAAGCCGACCAGGCACAAAGTTCTGTAGAAAATGAGGAAAATGAACTTTTCAACCAGAAAGCTGCTGATTCTGGCAAAGAAGAAAAGGCTTCTTCAAAAAATACTCCGGCAGGTGAAAATTCTGAAAACCTGGAAAACCAGAATTCTTCAGAAGCACTTGAAAACACAGCTTCTGGCACTTCACTTTCAGCCAGCTCTTCAGATCAGGAAACTTTTGCCACTGACGGCCAGGATTCAGATACAGAAGATGAAATGCCTGCTCTCACAAACCTTACTGATACAGATGCAGAAGAAAAAATCTTTGAAGATATCAAGGAAGTTGACACAACCAACTCCAGCCTGATTAAAGTTTCTCCAATGTTCGAAAAGATGGCAAGCGAACTCTGCCGAAACAATGATTCCCAGGACGTTCTTGCAGCCGTGCTTTCTGTAATGTACGCTTCCAAACTGGATAAATCCCGCTACGGAAAAATTCAGGCCCATGGAAATTCGGAAGACCAGCTACGTCTTTATGTTCAGCTTGGAAAAAAAGACGGCTACAACGCACGAAGCCTGGCCGACTATTTTTCACGCCTGCTTCACATTCCAGGACGACAGGTTGACCGCATCGACATTGCCCAGACCTTCTCTCTTATCAGCCTTCCAAAGGCGGCTGCAAAAAAAGCTCTGGAAATGTCAAAGGGCTCAAGCAGAATTCCTCACATGCACATAGACACAAAGGAAGGGGATTTTTCAAAAAGCCGCCGGAGCAGGGATTCCCGGGGAGATTTCAGGGACTTTTCCGACAGAAAACGCCGCAACCGCTCAGACAGATCGGATCGCAGCGACTCTTCTGACCGCCAGCGATTCGACAGATTCGATAAAGAAGAAAGAGGCGAAAGGGGTGAAAGACGGCGCTTTTCTGAAAAAGAACAGTATTCAAAAAGCCGCTCTTCCAGACCTAACTTCCATACTCCAACTGAAAGAAGCGGTAGCGCCGGTCTTTACAAAAAAAAGAGCGGAAAAGCTGAGCGCTTCTAAGCTGAGCTGATAGGGCTATCCAATAATTTTACCCCATACGGTCATTGAGCCTGTCGCCCGCTTGCGCACGGAGCGAAGCGAAGTAATGACCAGGAAGACTAAATATGGTGGTTGCTTCGCGCCTTCGGACGAGAAGCTCAACCACCATATTTTTTTTATTCACAATATTTCCAGAGTGCCCCACATCAGCATTTTCCCCAGGCGCGGCATACACGCCTCCTCAGCACTGGCGGCAAAAAATTTTTAGTCCTCAAAAAAAATCCTCCCCAGGACATCACATCTCCCATAAAAAAAATCTTTTATTCTTCCAGCTGGAAAATTCGCAAATCTCTTTTTAAAACTGCAGACTCCCAGCCTTTCCTATATTTTTTCTTCTCCCAGCCTTTCCTATATCTTTTCTTCTTCCAGCCTTTCCAGCCTCTTTTTATCCGGTGTAATGCAGAGATTTTTTTCGTGGGTAGGCAGAACAAGTCCCTTAGGCCCATTTTTAGCCCGTCGAAGATATTTCACCTCAGTGTAATACAAATCCACCTTGGTATTATTCCTTGCCTTAGAGTAGTAAACCGCAAGATTAGCCGCATCCAAAAGTACCTCCAGGGGCACCGTCTTTCCATTGCGGGCTTTTATAAAAACATAACCTCCTGGAAAATCCCTTACGTGCAGCCACAAATCGTTTCCCCGCACATGGTGGCGCAAAAGCTCGTCGTTTTCATTGGCATCCCGCCCAACAAGGATATACCAGTCGTTCACCGTGTAATCCAGCCCGGGATGACTTTTTTTCTGCTGTTGCTTTGGTTTTGTATCCCGCCTCAAAAGCTGCTCAATTTTTATAGGATTTTTTTCATTGAGAATTTCCTGATACTGGTCCTTCAACTTCTGAATTTTCTTTTCAGTAATTTCAATATCGTGTAAAAGCCCCTCTTTTCCGCTTTCCTGCTTTTTATAAGTCTCATAAAGAAGGGCCGCATTCTCCTGAGGGCTCTTTTTTGGATCCATCAGGATTCTCACCTTTCTTCCATTTTCATAGTCCTCGCATTCCAGAAAGGAAGCTTTCCCATCCCACAGATAAGCGTTAGAAAGAAGCAAGTCCCCCTGATGCTTCAAATTTTCCGAATTTTCAAAAAGCCGTTTTTTCTCCTTCAGCTTTTCCAGAGCCCCTTCCAGACGGGCAAGACCGGCCTGAAACCATTTTTCAGCCTGCTCCAGAAGACTTTTTCTTGAAAGGCTATCCGACTCTTCGCTGTACCAGATATCCACCTTCTGGTTAAAAGAAAGACTGTCAAAATCCGGGAAACTGCTCCTCTGCAGGCCGTCCTTCTCCTCTTTTTTTTCTTCCAGAATTTCCTTAAGCTCGCTAAAATCCCTTATCTGCCACTTTTTGGCGTCTTCTTTACTTCCGGTATTTTCCGGCAAAATAAAAGTCTGGCCAGTAATTTCACCCTTTTTTGGCCGCCTGAACATAGTGTCCAGAATCAAATTTTCCTGATTGCACAGAATAATATTAGGATTTCCGCTCCATAACCTGAAATACAGCCTGAATTTTTCCTCACCGTGACTCAGTTCCATCAGAATAATTCTCATAAAATCCAGCTGCCGGCATTTTTCAATCTTAGACCCCTTTATTCTGGACTTTAAAATTTCCATAAAACGCAAAGGCTTATCATTTTTCACGATTTTTCGCCTGGTTTCATTAATTCGGCAGCCCTTCTGAGAAGTGGAAACTAGAACCGTCTTAGCCCCCTGCTCCCCGTACACATAAAAAGCAATACTTTCGTAACCCGGCTGAACAATATCCTGAATAAAAGCCCCTTCCAGAGCCAGTTCCTCTAAAACAAGATTTATTTCGTTGCAATTTAAACTCAAAATTTTCCTCTTTTTTCTTTTTTTTGGGCGCAACACGGGGCAATCTAACAATTATAAAAAATTGCCCCTGTTTCCGCCCTGCTCATTGCCCCTGTGAATTAAACTTTCTGATCCAGCCCCTTCTCTTCCCAGGCGCCTTCCAGGGCCCGCCAACGCTCGGTCCCGGCAAAGCCCGCCATCTTCAATAAAAATCCGGACTCTTAAAATCCCACTGTTCCGGCCAGGCCACAGCCAGCTCACCCACTCTTTGCCGGTCCTTGCGGTCTAAAAAACTTCCTTACGCTTTCGCTTCAGTCAGCTTTTTAGACCGCAACCCTTACACGCGCCGGCGCAAAAGGCTTTTTCAAAGCTATCCTTCCAGAAATTCCTTCACCTTCTCAAGAACTTCTTCGCCCTTCCTTCTTCCTTCCTGATAAACTCTCTCAAGTTCGTCAGGATTTTTTTCCGTTCTGCTTATTCCCAGACTTTCATCCGGACAGATTACCAGGCACTTTCCCTTCTTTTCTTCTTCAAAAACAAAATCCTTTTCCCGGTTGTACATCAAATGCCTTTCTTCCATAGCCTTTACCAGAAGGGGATATTTTTTCAGAAAAAGGCGTATCAAAGGCATCAGAGAATTCTTTTCCTTTCTGTATTCCTTTTCCTGAGTAAGGATTACCACATTTTTTTCATAGCCCATGCTTTCAAACTTTTCCAGGGGAATGGAATCTGTAATTCCTCCGTCCAAAAGCTGATAGCCGTCAACTTTTACCACCCGGCTTGCAAGAGGCATGGAAGCGCTGGCCCTCATCCATTCAAGTTCATTTTTATCGCACAGGGGAAGTTCTTTGTAAACAGCTTTTCCAGTCTTACAGTCGCTGGCTACCACAAAAAACTTCATGGGATTTTTTCTGTAGCTTTCCAGGTCGTAATAATCCAGTTCATTTGGAATTTTATTGTAGCAAAAATCAGCTCCATACAAATCCCCGGTAAAAATCAGGGAACGCAGGGAACAATATCTCCAGTTCTTTGAATACTTTTTGTTGTATCGTATGGCCCGCCCTATTTGTCTGGATTTATAATTGCAACCAAAAGTTGCCCCTGCGGAAACTCCTATTGCTCCGTCAAAAACAAGTCCATTCTCCAAAAAAACATCCAGAACTCCAGAGGTAAACATACCTCTCATAGCTCCGCCTTCAAGTACAAGTCCTTTTTTCATCTTTTACCTTTTTTACTGACGCCTTCACGCCCAGAAACATTTTTTAAGTTAAATATATAAAAAAAATTCAAAAAATCATAGCATGAATTAATTTGTTTTTTATCTCTTAGAGAGTTATAATTTAAGAAACGGTAAAAAAATGAATTTATTTTCTAAACATAAAACAAGAATAAAAAATCACTTTCCCGGACTTTTCTATACACCTTATGTAAAAGACTATCTTTTTATGTCTAATGTCCGCTCCAGTATTTATCTCAGTACAGTAATTTCCATTCTGGAAATTTTTATGCTGATTTTTGTTTTTTCAGGCAATGTAACCAGAGACAGAAAATTATCAGAAACCTGGATTATTAACCACATTATTTCCTACATTATCCTTCTGGTCACCTCCGTTTCTATTCTGATTTATTCACTTCTATACATAAAGGGAAAGATCAAAAATAAAATAATCGGTTCTGGACTCAGACTTTTCTTCTCAATAGTGGCAATCGCTTTTGGACTCTACATTTCCTACAACAGCTACGATAAAAGCGGTCAGGTTTTTGCATTTCTTACAATGGAAACCCTCTGCCTTAGCCTTTTAGTCTGGCATCCAATCAATCATTTTATTTTCCTCACCCTTTCTTTTGCTATCTATTACCATCTGCAAAGACGCTTTGGAACCATTTCCCTCAGCATTTTGATAAATTCTGCTACAATGTGGATTGCCCTGCTGATGACAGGAATAAATATTCACCACCAGCGCTGTATAGAAGCAACAAAAAATGAAAATCTTGAAAAACTCACAATTTATCTGCGGGACAAATCCTTAAAAGATGAACTTACAAAACTTTCTAACCTTGACTCTTTTCAGCGTCATGCTATAAAAACAATTTCTGATGAAAGTGTAGATATTTCAACCCTGCGCTTTGTTTACACGGATATTGAAAATTTTAAAAACTACAATGAAAGACACGGTTTTAGAGCAGGAAATAACTTTTTGCGCAAAGTTGCAAAAATTATGGAAGAAGTTTTTAACGACGACCTGATAGCCCGCTTTTCCGACGACCACTTTATCTCGCTTTCCAAAATTGACGGTCTGGAAGCAAAAATCAATACCTTCAAAGAAAGAATTCAAGAAGAAGAAAACGGAGTTTCTCTAGGCTTAAAATGCGGTCTCTACATGCCTGCAGACCGCCTTATTGACCCTAGTGTTGCTCTGGACTGCGCCAGATACGCCTGTATTTCAATCAAAAAAAACTACTTTCAAAACATTGCAGAATACAACCGGGAAATGAACCGGGAATTTAAGGTTAAACAGTACATCATCAACAATATAGATAACGCCCTTAAAAAGGGCGACATTGAAGTTTATTACCAGCCTGTTATTTGGGCTGAAGACGGAAAAGTTTGCGGAGCGGAAGCTCTTGCCCGCTGGAATGATCCAATCCACGGATTCCTTGCCCCTGCAACCTTTATTCCGGTTCTTGAAGAATACCATCAGATTCACAAACTTGATATGTACATTCTTGAAACCGTCTGCCAGGATATAGAAAAATCTCACAAAAACAATTATCCTTCATTCCCAATCTCCGTCAATTTTTCCCGTCTTGATTTTCAACTGGGTAATCCTGTGAATGAAATTTCTGATTTTATTAAAAAATACAATATTAACAAGGATGACATCCACATCGAAATAACGGAAAGCGCCCTTACAGACGAAGATTCCAGCCTGAAAGAATCCATTGAAGACTTTAGGGCAAAGGGCTTTTCTCTATGGCTTGATGATTTTGGTTCCGGCTATTCCGGCTTAAACGTTCTGAAAGATTTTTCTTTTGATACAATGAAAATTGATATGAAGTTTCTTTCCCACTTTTCTGATAATCAGAAAACTCAGCCAATTCTTACCAGCATCATAGAACTGGCCAAAAGAATCGGAATGGAAACTTTAACCGAAGGTGTAGAAACCCAGGAAGCTTATGATTTCTTAAAGAAAATTGGCTGTCAGCGTCTTCAGGGCTATCTTTTTGGAAAACCTTTACAAAAAGAAATCTTCCTGCAAAAGCTTTTAAGCGGTGAATATCAGGTTCACCAGGCATAAAATCAATTTTTCCTGAACTTTCTTAAAAAGGTAAGAACAAAAAAAAATCGCCTTACACAGGCGCCCTGTTTATCATTTTTATCAGCTTGAAAAGCGGGAAAGGAAAAGTTTTGTTCTTTCCTGTTTTGGATTTGAAATAACATCTACCGGCTGGCCTTCTTCAACAATTACGCCGCCGTCCATAAAAATTATATGGTCACTTGTATCCCTGGCAAAAGCCATTTCGTGGGTTACAATTATCATTGTCATCTTTTCGCTGGCTAAATCTTTAATTACGCTTAAAATTTCCCCTGTAAGCTCCGGGTCAAGAGCGCTTGTAGGCTCATCAAAGAAAAGAACCTGGGGATTTAATGCAAGAGCTCTTGCAATGCTCACCCTCTGCTGCTGACCACCTGAAAGCTGGCAGGGATAATAATCTACTCTCTCGCTCAAATTCATTCTGTCCAGGAGTTTTAAAGCAGTTTCTCTGGCTTCTTCTTTGGATTTTTTCAAAACATGAATCTGAGGATCCATTATGTTTTTCAAAACGCTCATATGAGGAAAAAGGTTAAAATTCTGAAAAACAAGCCCGGAAGAAAGTGCAATTTTTCTTGCTTCCTGCTTTGAACAGTATAGACCCTTCTTTACAAGTGTCTGTCCGCAAATTTCTATACTTCCCCCGTCTACCTTTTCAAGCTGACTTAAGCAGCGAAGAACAGTGGATTTTCCGCTTCCAGAAGGCCCTATAATTCCAAGAACCTTTCCTTTAGGCAGGGAAAAATCAATTCCCTTGATAATTTCAACACCATTAAAAGATTTTTTTAGTCCAGAAACTTTAATAACTGCTTCCATAATAATTTCCCTGAAAAGTCGTCATGCTTACGCAGAGAACTTTTTTTATCGTATCCCCACTTTCGCCAAATTTATCTTTTTTTGAACCAAGAATTAGACCATTTATAACTAATTATAATAAGAAAGTTTTTTCTCTAATTTTGAAAATCCCATTGTAACAAACCAGTTCATAACAAAATAAAAAACACCAGCAATAAAAAGAGGGGTAAAAGAAAAAAGAGCGCTCTGTCTTTCCTTTGCAACCATCAAAAGCTCGGCCACACCGATAACGGAAACAAGAGCAGTGTCTTTTACAAGAGTAATAACTTCATTTCCCATGGCTGGCATAATGCGCTTTACAACCTGGGGAATAATAATTCTAAAAAATGTCTGTGAAGGAGTATAACCTAAAACCTTGCCTGCCTCGTACTGTCCCCGGGGAATAGATTCAATTCCTCCACGGTAGATTTCTGCAAAGTAGCAGGCATAATTTACTGAAAGAGCAACGATTGCGGCAGTAAAGCGGTTCCAGCTTGTTGCCTCAATTCCAAAACTTTTAAGCCAGCGGACAAAAAGTGCTGGTCCAAAATAAACAACCAGCAGCTCAAGCATAAGGGGAGTTCCCCTGATTATAAGCAGAAAAATGCGGGTAATCCAGGAGAGCACTTTTGCCCTGCTCATTCGCCCGCCGCAAATCAAAAGAGCCAGTGGAACAGAAAATATGAGAGTTAAAAAGAAAACTTCAATAGAAGTTATCGAACCATTAAGCATAGCCTTAAGCATTTTTACATATTTTTCGCTCACACTTGACTCCAGATATTTTATTTTCGCGTCCAGAAAGTCCCGGTAGAACTTTCTGATCAGAACTGCGTAAAAACGGTTTATTTTCCGATTACGCTGATGTTGCGGCCGAACCCGCGCATATCGTAGAGGCGTTAAAAAACGAGCCGCCAGGGTCGTTTTAGCCTCTTCCTTTATCCGCGTCCAGAAAGTCCCGGTAGGACTTTCTGGTTAGAACTGCGTAAAAATGGTTTATTTTCCGATTACGCTGATGTTCCGGCCGAACCATTTCTCACTAATTGCTTCTACAGTTCCGTCTGCTTCCATTTCTTCAAGGATTTTCTGAACTTCATCGCGAAGTTTTACATCTTCTTTTCTGAAAGCAACACCATAAGCTTCGTTAGCAAGAACTTCAGGAACAATATTGAGAGGCTTTGAAGAAACAGTAATATCAAAAGCTGCAACAACGCTGTCCATTACAACGCCATCAACACCACCCATTTCAAGGTCATTCAAAGCAGTTACATTTTCCTTAAAGAATACGATATTTTTAAGAGAATCTGCAAAAGTCTTGTTTTCTTCAACTGCTTCCTGAGCACTGGATCCACTCTGAATACCTACAACTTTTCCGGCAGCGTCGCTCAAAGACTTAATTCCGCTGTTATTTCTTACAACAAGAACCTGTTCATTGTTCAAATAAGGTTTTGTAAAAGAAAGTGCTTCTTCTCTTTCTTTTGTGATTGTAAAACCGTTCCAGATACAGTCAATTTTTCCTGTAGAAAGTTCCATTTCCTTTGCATCCCAGTCAATTGGCTGAGCCTTAAATTCAAGTCCAAGACGCTTGCTTACTTCTTTAGCCAGATCAATATCATAACCTACGATATTGCTGTCTTCATCACGGTATCCAAGTGGTGGAAATGAATCATCAAGACCAAGAATAAAAACGCCGCGTTTTTTAATATCTTCCAGAGAATTGTCTTCTTTTACAGCTTTTTTACAACTGAACAAAAGACCCGACGCAAGAATTGCAAGAGCAATTACAGCAATTTTTTTCATTTTTTTCTCCAATTTGGCAAAATTTCCTCAGAAAAAAGTTCCTTCAGAAATTCCTGCCTTTTTTTAAAGATTTATAAATGCCGGTATTGCCTGAAAAATCAGAAAAAATCGGTCATTATATACAAAATTATTTGCAGAATTCCTTTAAGGCAGAAAGCTGTTTTTCCACAGAAGAAGCAGCCGGACCTCCCGCAGTGCTTCTTGCATTAACGCACTTCTCTGGTGGAATTACATCAAAAATATCCTTTTCAATCAAATCGCTCAAAGAACGAAAATCTTCCAAAGAAAGATCTTCAAGCCGACAGCCCCGGTCAATTGCCATGCGAACACTTCTTGCACTAACTCCGTGTGCTGTTCTGAAAGGCAAGCCCTTGCGAACAAGATAATCTGCAACATCAGTGGCATTCAAAAATCCGTCCTGGCAGGCATCCTTCATTTTTGAAGTGTTCCAGTCTGCACTGGAAATCATGTAGGTAAAAATCTGCACGCATGAAAGAACTGTGTCACAAGCCTCAAAAAGACTCTGCTTGTCTTCCTGCATATCCCGGTCATAGGAAAGTGGAAGCGCCTTCATCATTGTTAAAAGAGCAATCAGATCACCGTAAACCCGGCCTGTGCGTCCGCGAATAAGTTCTGCAAAATCAGGATTCTTTTTCTGAGGCATAATGGAAGAACCGGTGGACCACTTTTCGCTCAAATTGATAAAACCGAATTCAGTTGTAGACCAGAGAACTACCTCTTCGCAAAAGCGGGAAAGGTGCATCTGAACAAGGCTCAAAGCAGAAGCAACTTCGATGCAGTAATCCCTGTCGGAAACGCTGTCCATAGAGTTCTCTGTAATCTGGTCAAAGCCCAGAAGACTGGCTTCGTATTCTCTATCCAAAGGCAGACCGCTTCCCGCAAGAGCGCCAGAACCAATAGGCGATTTTTTAATTCTCTTTAAAGCGTCTTCAAGGCGTCCGTAGTCTCGAACAAGCATCCAGCTCCATGCACAAAGATGATGAGCCAAAGTTACCGGCTGAGCGTGCTGCATGTGGGTAAAGCCAGGCATAATGTCGGCTTTGTGCTTTTCAGAAATCTGAACAAGGGCAGATACAAGAGTTTTTAGTCTGTTCTGCATATCAGGAATAAAACGGCAAAGATAAAGCCTTTCGTCCAAAGCAATCTGATCGTTTCGGCTTCTGCCTGTATGAACTTTTTTGCCCGGTTCACCTATTCTGTCTGTCAGTGTGGCTTCAATAAAAGAATGAATATCTTCCGCACTGTAGTCAATTTTTAAGCTTCCGTCCTGCAAATCCTTTTCGATGGATTCAAGACCAGAAACAATGGCCTTCATTTCTTCCTGGGAAATTATACCGCATTTAGAAAGCATTTTTGCATGAGCAATACTTCCCTTTATATCATCAAAAGCCATTCTTTCATCAACGTGAATTGAAGTTTCAAAAGCAACTGCCGCTGCGTCAGGGCCATCTTCAAAGCGACCGTGCCACAAGGCTGCGTGATTATCCTGAGTAATTGTACCATGTTCCATATGTTACAATTATATAGAAAAAACATTCTGGGGGGAAGTAGCGCCAATATTGTGCCAGGGCAAACGCATTATTAATATGTTTTACAAATAAAAGCGCTCTGGTCGGCATTGCCACGGTCCAAAAAACGCGCATTAATGCGCTAGACGCTGTTTGTGGCTGAGGTACTATTGTATGCCGCTTTCGCGGCAACCACAAACAGAGTCTTTTTTGTCCGCGGCATGCTTCCCCATTCCAATTTTTTTATGTATAGAATTCATAATGCGTTTGCCCTGATATTGTGCCATCTCCACTAATTGCCCCAATATATAAATTTCAGTATAATTTATCTTATGGAAACACGAAACATTTTTGAAAACCTTTCTTGTATCGACCACAGATACTCTTTGTCGGAAGCCTCAGTTTTTGAGGGTCTTTCTAAATATATTTCTGAAGAAGCCAGCATCCGCTCTTGTGCAAAATGTGAAGCAGCTCTTGTAAAAGCTCACCTCAAACTCCGCGGAAGTCTGACAGACGAAATCGCAAAAAATCTGGACGAAGTTGCAGAAAAAATTGATCCGGAAGAAGTTTACACAGAAGAAGAAAAAACAAAGCACAATATCCGCGCCCTTGTAAATGTAATGAAAACAAAAGTGAGCGCAGAAATCGGACCTTACATCCACATGGGTGCAACCTCCGTTGATATTCTTGACACTGCTTTGAGCTGCCGAATGCGGGACGTTACAAAAAACGTTGTTCTTCCTGAATTGAAGCAGCTTGAAAAATACCTCTGCGACATTGCAGAAAGAGAATGCGCAACTCCTCAGGTTGGCCGAACTCACGGTCAGCACGCTGTACCAATCACTTTTGGCTGGAGCATCGCTGAATTCGTAAGCCGCCTTGGAAAATCAATTCTCCGCATTGAAGAACTTTCTGACCAGCTTGTAGGAAAACTTGCAGGTCCGGTTGGTTCTTACAACGGTCCTTCAATGATTGTAAAAGATCCTGAAGAACTGGAAAAAATCTACACAGAATATCTTGGGCTCACTCCATCAGAATATTCAAACCAGCTTGTTGAACCGGAACACGTTCTCCGCCTTCTTCTTGAGATGAACGTTGCTTTTGGTATCATCGCAAACCTTGCAGATGACCTTAGAAACCTTCAGAGAAGCGAAATCGGCGAAGTTTTCGAATACTTTGCTTCAACTCAGGT
>JAILKG010000171.1 GCA_024693915.1 Treponema sp. | reverse complement strand
CCATCTTCATCGGTATGTTCGCCGATTTTGATTTTTTCGTACTTGTAGACAATGCCGGAGAAAGAGTTTTCGTTGAATGTTGGATAAATAGTATATGTTATATCGTTTTCGTCATCAAAGTCGATTTCTAAACTACCACTATAATAGTCAATTTCTGCTGAGTCGTCATAATAATCGAATCTTGCGTTTGAAGGCATTTCTCCATTGAAATATTTTGTAGTCTTGATTTTTAAGCCTTTTGTTTCATATTTGAAACTTTCAATTGTGTCCCACTTGGTTTTAATAGATATTTTTTCTTTCTCAATCTCGATGTCTGTAAGCGTCCATCCTGTATCTTTATAATAGCGAAGTGCTTCAGAGAAATATTCATCAGCATTTGTGAAACTGTAAGTTTTTCCATTTATTGTGTGGGATTCACTTTTAATAGAAAGATAAATCAAAGAATTTTCTGAATCATAAGTGTAATTGTAGATAATTGTATTTGAGGCTGATTCTGAAACTGATGTAGTTTCAATCGTATTTTCAGAAAACTTCCAGGTTGTCGGACTGTCATCATCAAAATCATAAACCTTTATATACGATTTTCCTTTGAAAGGGTTTTCGCCTTTTGATTCTGGAAGCGTTACCTGAGAATTATTTCCGCCTTCAGAATTGTTTCCGCTAGAACTTCCGCTGTCATTTGCGCAGGAAGATAATGTGAGGGCTACTGCCAATGCGAGCAGTGCCATAATGTGTTTTTTAAGATTTTTCATAAAAATCTACTCCTTGTGAAATATGTATTTTAGGGTAACTATACAAAAAAAAAGTACCCTGCCAACAGTTTTCCACAAGGAATGTAGATTTTTCTTATTTTTTAGTGCCTGTTCCTTCAGTTGTGAACGTTCCCTTGAGAACAGAGAGTTCTGAAAATTCCCTATTTTCTCCAATGAAATAATCAGTAATTATGATTTTTGAGTCTTTTATTTCATACTTTTGGATTGTAATTATTGAGAATTCCATTTTTGAACGTATTTTTTTGATCTCTAATTGAAGGTCTGAGGTAATGTATACGAGTTTTTTAAGTGTAGTTATATGTCATTACACGTAACGCTCCGTTGGTTTCAGATGTAACTTCAACAGTGTCATCAAGAAACTTCCAGGTTAATGCATCGTCCTCAACTTCATCAAAATTATCGACTTCTACAAAACTTTTTCCCTTCAGTGGGTTTTCTACTTTTGATTATACCTGTTCGGACCAGTCGTGGTTTGTTACGTAGTTTTTAGCGTTTTCAAGAACTCCTGCCATCAGAACTTCTTCCATTTTTTCAGTCAGGCGCTTGGCAGCGATTGTTTCAGAAAGTTCCTTGTATTCAGCGATTTTAATTTCAGGAAGCATTGTAAAAACATACTTGTATTTTTCTGTGTGGTTGTAGCTCCACATCGGATCGTGCTTTCCCAAGCCGTACTTGTCGTTTCCGCCCACAAGGATTGGAAGAACGTCGCAGCCTGAATACCAGGCAATGCGGGCAGCTCCCTTTTTGTAGGTGTTTTTTCCGTGGCGGGGAGTTCTGGTTCCTTCCGGGAAAATAATAACATTGTTTCCTTCGTCAATTGTCTGCTTGCAAAGGCGGCAGAGCTGGTCAAAATCCAGTGAGTTTACGATGTAACACTGTTTGATAACTCCTGCTAAAACTGTTTTTGTAAGCCCGCCCCGTACAATGCAGTTTGCGTTTGGTACAAGTGACATTATAAAAACAAAGTCCAGAATTGAAGGATGGTTTGCAATGATGATTTTTCCGTGAATGTCCCGGTATTTTTTAGGGTCATCGATTTTTATACTGATGGCTCCGGTTGCCCTCATCACGTTTGTAAACATTCTGAAAGAAGCAGAAACGAATTCTCTTGCCTTTATCTGGAATTTTTCATTCGGATGAACAAAAACTCTTATCCAGGGAAAAACTACCAGGGCAAGAACAATACTGCCTGTTCCAAAAAAAAGGTAGCAGAAAAGTTTTGCAAAACACCTGTACCAGTAGAGGGGCAGAGCGTACCATTTTACTTTTGGTAACTCTTTGTGATTGTATCTTGCTTTGATTTCTTCTTTTGATTCTTTAGCCATTTTTACCGTCCGATTTTTTCTGCAAATTTAAAAGGAGAAGTTAAAAAATCCTCTTTTTCTGCATTTTCTATATCTAAAGACACGCTCTTTTCGCTTTTTCTTGCACTTAAAAGGCAGGCAAAGGCAAAGCCACAGTTATTCTCTGGTTGAAGGGGGCCATATTCATCAGGAACATATTCATCTGCATAGACAAAAATAACCTTTTCTTCGTCTCCGGAAAGCACTGGGCTTGCAGCCCCTGTAAAGGCCTGAAAAAAGTTTCCTTCTGAAGGGTAAATAACAGAATAGCCTGCCTGCAGCTTAAGGCTTAAAGTTGCTGCTGCAATAGGAGTGTTAAAAACGCTTAAACTGAAGCCGGCAGGAAGAATTTCCTTGTCTTCTATTATTCCCCGGTTAATTGTGAATTCCCTTTCGATTTCTCCCCTAAAAGAAGTGAAAACCTGCTTTATGTCTTTTGCTTCAGGTACTTCTTCCAGTAAATCGTGAACAACCTGAATGGTCATTCTTGTTATCTGGCTTAACCTTCTCTTAAAAAGCGGGTCTGCAAATTCAAGCTTTGGCTTTTCCTTTGGGTTTTCAGGAGAGGCTTTCCAGGTGTGTAAGTTAGATATATAAATATTTGACATATTTTCGTGTAAGCAGAAGTCGCATCAGTCCCTTCGACAAGCTCAGGAACCGCGCAACCATCGATTATTTCCTTCTGAACACCAGTAAACTGTAAGCGTTGCTTCCAAGATTGTGGTGTGCTGTTTTAAGTTCAAAACCTGCTTCCTGAATTGCATTTACCAGTTCTTCATAGCGGTACATTTTACTGTTTCCGTTTGCAATACAGGTAAAGTAAAGGCTGGTTGCCATCAGGGAATAAGATGAAGCTTCAAAGTGCTGTTTGTCCCAAAGGGGTTCAAGAACATAAACATTTGTATCGGCTTTTGCTGCTGCGTAAACCTTTTTTAAGATTTTTGTAATCTGGTGAAGGCTAAAGCAGTCCAAAAACTGGCTCATCCAGACAGCATCAGGTGCGTCAGGAAGGCGTGTTGTTTCATCAAGAACGTTTCCTGTTGAAAAACCGATTCTGTCGGCAAAACCTGCGGCAGCTGCATTTTTTTCTGCAACGGCTGTCTGGCCAGGAAGGTCAACGATTGTCATTTTTACGTCTGGGTTATAACGGCAGCAGGTGATTGACCATTTTGCTGTATTTCCCCCAATGTCTATCATTGTTTTTGGTTTTTCTGCAAAAACTATTGGAAGTGCTTCCGGAAAAGCAATGTCTGAGTAAAAGTGGTCGAAGTCGAACCAGGATTTTTTTGCTTTTTCAGGCAGGGTAGAAAGGGCTTCGTAAACTGTGGTCCATTTGTCTCCAAAAACTTTAAGACCTTCCGGTTTTCCATTTACGATGGATTCCTTCAGCTTCCATGCACCTTCGTAGCAGATATCGTTTGTGAACCAGAAGTTTACCTTTGTAAGGTCGTCTTCAAGAAGCATCCAGCCGATTTTTCCAAGAGTAAACTTTTCTTTGTCCGGAGAACCGGCTTCTGAATCCTGGCTGAGTTTTATAACGTTCATTCCCAAAGCCATTTCGCAAAGAACGCCTGCTCCGTATTCAGAAATGCCTGCTTTTTCAGCCAGGTCTTTTCTGTTTATTCCCTGGTCACCTGCGTCTTCAATTGACTGGAGCATTCCCAGTTCTATCATTGTTCTGATTGCCTGATAGCACATTGGAGCAAAAGCGATTTTCTGTGCTTCAAATTTTGCATCT
>JAILKG010000167.1 GCA_024693915.1 Treponema sp. | reverse complement strand
AAAAAAGTCGCTTGAATCCTGAATATTCAGATACCAGTCGCCCCAGAAGTTCAGCGGAATGGTAAAAGATGCGCTGGTGTAGCTGTTTTTAAAACCGTAGGAATCAAAACTCAGGCTCTGGCTCAAATTGTATTTTGAAATTTTATTTGAGCCCTGCATCATGCCGGTAAGGGCGTAGTTGTTCACTAAAGGAAGGTAGCCCATGGAAATGTACCAGACTGGGTCGGTCCAGGGCGAAGAAGAAATGTAACTTGCACCAAAAGGAAGGAAAAACTGAGCTGTAACCCAGTGGTTTCCTTCAGAATCCTCTTGAATTCCCGCTACCTGGGCAATGGAAGCAGGGATAAAAATACCGTTCTGCCCGGTAAAGGTGTAGGCCAGGGAAGAGTATTTTTTGCTCTTCTGGGAAATACTTTCTTCATTTTGTTCCGCCTGATCCCCATGTTCCGCCGGAAGATTTTCTTTAAGGGTAATTTCTTCCATTTCTGACTGCGAGGCTTCTTCTGATGGAATATTTTCAGTCAGGCTGATTTCACTCTCTTTTTCATCTTTTTTATATTCTGAAAATCCGGCCTTTATTTCCCTAAGCTCTGTGTTTTCTCTTCTCAAAGTAAGAAGTCTTCTGTGTTCAAAAAATATTCCTGTAAAGGCAATGTTAAAGTCTGAAGAATTGCTTTTCTTTGTATTTTCCTCCAGCTGGATTTTTACAGGATTGTAGATTCCTCCGGAGAAATCTTTTTCAAAAAGGCGGATGTTAAGCTGGTTTTTGGATATATCCCATTCACTTTCAGGAATTTCGATTATTCCAAGGCGGGGGAAAGTGCCTTTTTGTGTGTAAGAAAAAGTCAGCAGATTTCCCTGGCAGTTCAAATCCCGTAAAACACTTCTGTCTTCTTTGCGGCTAAAAATTTCTGCTTCAAGGCGGCTGATTTTTCCTGTCTTCATATCCCAGGCGTGCAGCTGAAAATCAAGACCATCTTTGTAGAGGTAGAAAAGTTTTCCCTCCTGGTTTCCGCATGGAGAAAAAATAATATTTCCAAAATCTGCAATGATTGAGGTAAGGTGGGTAAAGCGGGACTTTGCATATTTTTTGCTGGCGTTCCCTTCTTTAAGGCTGGCACCAGCTTCCGGGAGATTACTTCTTCCTTCTTCAAGGCTGAGATTACTTTCTTTTAGGCTGGCGTCACCTGTCTTTTTGGAATTAATCTTGAAAATTTCCAGGCTGGTATTCTGTGAAAGGGTTTTTACCGCTGCCACATAATACTGGCCCTCATTCATAAAAATTGCCCCATCTCTGAAAGCAGGCTTTTTTCCATTTTTTACCGGACTTAACTGGTCTTTTTTTGAAGTTTTAAGTTCAAAAGAAAAATTTCTTTCTAAATCCAGAATTTTTACATGGTTTATGCTTGTGTTGGGCAGATCTTTTGTGTAGGAAAGAGCCATAAAGCGGCCGTCTGGGCTTAAAGAAAGCCTTGAAACTCCAGACTGTCTGGTAATTTTTTTGACTTTTCCCTGATTGTCAGAAAAATAGATGCTTAAATCAGTGTTATCGTACCAGGCAAAACCCTTCTGGCAGGAAGTAAGGCAGGAATAATAGTTTTTTCCCTTGTTCAGGCTGCCGGGATTTTTTAGATTTTTTTCAAGGGGGCTGCACCATTCTTCTTCTGTTGGGTCCGCATTGATTTCTGGAACTTCTATTGAATCGTAAAAGTCTTTCCAGGCTTTTTCAAAGGAAATGCCATAGACTTTTTTGAAGTTTGAAAAATAGAACAAATAGCTGAATTTCTGGATGTTGGTGGCGTTGTACCAGAACTGGGCGTATTTTTCCATACCGTAGGTTTTCTGCAGGTATTCGCTAAAGGCGCCGCCAAAATAGTAGCTTGCCTGTCCACCGGGAAAAATATCCCTTGCTCCCTGAATTTCCGAGTATTTTGGAAATTTTCCTTCAATTTTTGCCTGTTTTACCATCATCAGGTGATAGTCGCTGTTCATGCGGCCTTCTCCGCCGTCGCTTTCTGTAGAAACAGTTGCTCCTTCTGCAAAAGCCATTGTTGTGGTTAAAACGGCTGGGTTTACCACATCGCCAAAAATACTTCCAATTCCGTGCCAGAAGGCGTTTTTGGAATTGTAGGTTATGGCGTGAATCAGCTCGTGGCGGAAGGTGTTCAAAAGAGTTTGAGAAAATACCATCATGTCCTGAGAAGGAGCTGTGTCAAAAATAACGATGGAGTTATATGGAAAGCAGGAAAACAAGGCATTAAAGCCGTCCGTTCCGGGGCTTACAGTTACTGTAATCCGGAAGGGGTACTTTACCATGTATTTTTCTCTGAGTTCGTCGTAAAGTCTGTCGGCATTTTTGTAGAGAATGTCTGCCGATTTTTCAGATTCCGGGGCATAAATGATGTCAAAATAGCGGGTTTTGGCTATTTTAAGTTTTCCTTCATAGCCGTTCATAATTCCCTGATAGGCATGAAGATTAAAAAAGGCTGCGGAAAATAAAAGAAAGGTTAAAAAGGTAAAGATTTTTTTCATAAAGGCTCCGAATTTTTAAATTTTTATACAGGCAGACAGGCTTTGGAAGCATGTGGTTTTCCCATGCTTTACCAGTAACTTTAGTAGTGGGGCGGTTTTCTGTTTGGAATGTCTCCTTCCAGAGTGTCCGACATTTCCCTGATTTTTTGAGCCATCAGTTTGTTTTCAGTCTGCAATTTTTCGATAATTTTTCCCTGTTCTACACAGGATTCCTGCAGCTGGCTAAGAAAATCTTCAAGATAAGATACTTTCATCTCCAGTGCAACAAAACGATTTTCTGTTTCTTCCATATTATTATTAGCCCCGATTTCGAGTTTTTTATTTGCAAGTCAATTTTTTTGCGCAAGTAAGCCAAAGTAAGGAGTATTATGATTTTTTTTTAATTTTGGTGCAATATTTGCCGGAAGGAATGTTTTGCCAAGTAAAAATTACATTCCTATGGTCAGTTTTCCTTCCAGATTCAAAATAGAAAGCAAAGAGAATGTTTTTCTGGAAATTTTTCCGTTGTCATCAAAAATAAAGTTGATTTTTGCTTCTTTGATTTCATCAGCCAGGGAAGGGCCAAAAACAGAAGCAACCAGGTCCAGATATTCCTCATCATCCATTTCTTCGTCTGTGAAAGAAGGAGCCATGAATAAATCTATGTAGCTTTTGAGTTCAAAAGGAATTTCTTCGTAAAAAATCTGAAAATTTTCTCTGGAAAGGGAAAAATAAGGCTTCTTAAGTTCTGAATAATTGAAGATTTTTGATCTGGTCAGAGGATTATCAGCGCTTTCAGGCATTTCAAAGGAAACCGTAAAGCCTCTGTCAGCGATTTTTTCTGCCCTTACGCCGGTAAAACCTGAATTTTTAAAGTTTTCCTGAATTACAGCTGGATTAAAAAGCTCCTGAGAAGAAGACTGGCCCCCTCTTTCTTCTTCAAAAGAGGAAGAATCCAGCATTTTAAGAGTTTTTATAAATTTTTCACCCCCTTCAGCGCTAAAGGAAATCCAGGTTTTATTTCCCGCCCTTTTAATTGTGATACTGCTGGTGCAGGAAGTAAAAAATAATGCTGCAGAAAGCAGTAGCAGAAAAAGGCCTGCTTTTGGGGTAAAAATATTTTTTCCGGCGAAAATCTGCCGTTTATTTTCCAGTGTTTTTCTTTTCATGCTTTTAAAAAAACATTGACATAGGTAAAGTTACACTTATTCCGGTTGAAAGTACAATTCCAGAAGCCAGACTTTCCAGAGGGTTCAGCATACTTCCATCAACATTATTATAGAAGCTGTAGTTTATGTCCTGAATTACCTGAACTTTTAAGTCGACGCTGGTAAAGGAAGGAAGATAAACTG
Source organism: Treponema sp. (assembly GCA_024693915.1). Classification (GTDB taxonomy): domain Bacteria; phylum Spirochaetota; class Spirochaetia; order Treponematales; family Treponemataceae; genus Treponema_D. The sequence goes on along the minus strand of JAILKG010000167.1, from coordinate 1,489 downwards.
TCATTCCAAAAATTCCAGGGAAGATAGAAGCTTTTATATCCTTGTTTGAATCAGTCATTTGGGCATTTCCAATTGTAAAGGTTGGACCTGCGTAGAATCGGACATAATCGCCGGCTTTAAGGGAGAAAATAAGAGGAATCTGGAAAACTCCGGCTCCATTGTTCCACCTTAAGGCAAAGCCTGCACCAGGAGTGAGGGTTTCTCCTTCATAATCTACAACCGCCAGGGCTGTAAGACCGCGGAAGTTTGGCATAAAGCGTTTTTCTGTAAATAAAGACCAGTCTCCGGTCAGGTAAGTGGAAAGAATAAATCCGTCAGCTCCGCCAGAATAGCTTTGACTTGAACTTGAAGAGGAAGCGCTTTTTTTGCTTTTTGCACTTTTTTTCTTTGAATCGGAAGAAGCTTCTGAATCATTTTCTGAAGGATTTTCTTCGCTTGAAGTTTCAGCTTCCTCGGCTTCTGCTTTTTTGGATTTTTTATCGGCTTTTTTTGCGGCCGTCTTTTTTTCGGCAGTGCTTGAAGCCTTTATGCGGGAATCTCCCAGTTTTGACTGAGGAAGAAGTTTACCTGTTGCGGCGTAGGAGTTTTTCCAGCCTGCATCTTTCATGGAATATTCCTGAACAGACTTTTTATTTCCATAATTTTTTGAACAGGCAAGAAATTTTCCGTCTCCCAGATAAATACCCATATCGCTTATGGCAGAGCCATCGCTGTTTCTAAAAAAAACAAGGTCGCCAGGTTCTCTTTCTGAGTCAGCAACTATCTGGGCAAAGTCGTAAATGCCCCTTACGGTTGCAGGAAGCACTATTTCCAGAACTGTCTGAACATAAAAGTGAACGAAGCCTGCTTCGTCAAAGGTGGCAGGTCCCCGCTTTCCGCTGGTGTATGGTGCATCTATGCTGTTTTTTGCTTCTTTGATAAATCTTTCCCGCAAAACTCTAACTTCAGACTGGGTTAATTCATCTTCTGACCAGGCTGAAATAGGCAGGAACAGAAAGGAAATAATCGAAATAAAATAAACAAAAAATTTCTTCATACTTCTATTATAGGCAATTTTTGCCCCTGTGTTTAGTAAAAACGGCTCTTTGTGAACAGCGTTTTAATTTGAACCGCTCGGGAAAAGCAGGTTGTAGTTACCATCAGTTTGTGTATATCCTTCCGGTAAAGTTCCCCGGTAGTCTGCGCCACCGAACCATTTATCCTCTTCTGGGCAGTAGAATTTATAGCGCGGTTTTGCACCCAAATCTTCGATTGTAACAGTCGCTGTGTAGAACTTAGCTGAAGAATCCCACTGAAGCTGTGTCGCATCTGCGCTCCAGCCGTTATATTCACCGCGAACAGTAACATGCTGGCTTCCGTCATAGGTAACCCAGTAATCTGTTGGAACAAAGATAAAGGTGTAGGAGTTTCCGTTCACATAAATCGGAAGATAGCTGGAAACCGGAATGGAATTCCAGTCGGTTTCATTTTCGTTTCCGCCACCAGAGCC
>JAILKG010000143.1 GCA_024693915.1 Treponema sp. | reverse complement strand
TCAGGACGGGAAGAATAGGTTTCTGTCTTCCCCTGCTTAAAAAGAAGATATTCAGTATTTGAATCTCCAACCACAGAATAAACACTTTCTTCGTAGTAGGGAATACTATTTCCAGCCTTATCTTTTTCCCAATAATAAGGATTTTTTTTGCAAATCAGGCGGCGTCCGGCTTCATAATCGCTAATATACCATTTTCCACAGGAAGGAATTGAACGAACATCACAGGCAACTGAAAAAAGACTTTTTACTCCTTCAGCGCCATTTTCTTCCTTTGCTTTTTTATAAATAAATGAGGGACAAGGACTCATATTAGTTGCAAGCAGGGGGTCTGCAACTATACATGGAAAAATAAAATCAAAATTTTTATCGTCAATTTTTACGCATTCAATATGCTTTTCTTCACCATTTTCAGTAATAACAAACTGAGACCCATAACCGCTTGATGAAAAAACTTCGTCTCCGGCAATTTCATTGTACCAGAAAACAAAATCATCGCTTGTCAAAGGCACTTTTTCATCTTTCTGATACCAGGTCCAGTAAATATCATCCCTGATTTTATAATGAACTGTTAATGTATTGTTTTTTAAATCTGTTTCGATTGAATAATCTGCACAGTGGGCCTTCCATTCTTTTGAAAAATTATCGTAATCTACAAGATAATCTAAGGTCATGGAAATTATTGACATACTGGCAGAATCCCTTTCACCAATCAGCTGATTAAAGGTTTTTGGATCACTTAAAATTGTATCATACCAGATTCCGCCCTTTTTACCATTTTCAAAAGTTTCTCCCTTCCAGGCCTTGCTTTGTGTCTTAGCAAGCAGAAGCCTGTCCCCTTCTTTTGTAACTTCCTCAATCTCAGAAAGAGTCATTTCCGGATACTTTCTGCAGGAAAGAGGAAGAAGAAAAGAAAAAAGAAAAAAAACTGAAAAGCGGCTAAAGAAGCGGAATGCTTTCATTATTTTCACTCTTATTTATTTTTTGTAAGAACTACAGAAGTTAATGGAGGAATTGTGAGTTTTCCATCTTCTACAAGAACACCAGGGTTAGCTGCATATACAAGGCTGTAATCCTGAACATTTTCAGGAAGATTTATACTTTCAGTTGTTTTTGAAGAAACATTGTGAACTACAAAAGCAGACTCTTCTTCACTTTCCATAAAGTATGATTCAAGAACAGGGCTCTTCAGATTGAATGCCTTTAAGCGCCCTTTGAATAAAGCCGGATGAGCAGTTTTTACGCGAATAATTCTCTTGTAATGATTCAAAATGCTTTCTGGATCTTTTTCCTGTTCCTTTACAGAAACTGTTTTTCTGTTGTAAAGATTAGATCTTTCATACATTGGAGAATCATTCCATTTTGAAGTAAACTTATCTTTTCCATCCTTTGCCCAGACCATAGGAGTTCTCTTTGAAGGGTCGTCGCTTCCGCTCTTCATAGCAATTTCTTCACCGTAGTAGATGAAAGGAAGTCCTTCTGCAAGAATGTACATATCTGCTGCCATTTTAATCTTTGCAGGCTTATTCTGAAGGCTTGCTGCACTTCTTGCCTGATCATGATTTGAAAGGAAAGGAGCATCTATATAGTTAGGATTATTTTCCTTATACAGATTGTAAAAACCTTCCAGACTGCGGGCAAAACCGTTATATGTATTTACATCAGGATCTACAGGAACATTCATGTCCTCATTAGCCTCCTGATTATTGATTATCTGACTGATTAAAGTTCCCAGGTCAAAATGAAAATTTGAAGGAATACCTGCCATATAGCGGGCACGAATTGCAGTTGGCTCCCATACCTCGCAAACTGAATAAGTGTCTGGATTTAATGAAACAAGATAATCGTTCATTTCTTTCCAGAAAGCAATAGACTTTGTGATTGTTTCACTTCCTGGTTTTACTTCTGCAACATTATATGCGTGTCCAGCAGCATCAAAACGGAAGCCGTCAACACCTTTGTCCATCCAGAATTTAAATACCTTCTTGAATTCGCTTCGAACGGCAGGCTCATCCAGATTATAGTCAGGCATTCCAGTGCTGAAAAGACCTGCATAGTAATTCATTACAGTCTGTCCCTTTCTATCTTTTAAAGCCTGACCGTCTGGTCCCATTACAGGATTTGTAAGGTCAATCACCCAGATGTTTCCTGCAAGTCCCTTCTGACTTCGGTTGTAAAGACCTCCGTTATCAACAAAATCAAGGTCATTTATCCAGCGGTACCAGTTTCTGTATGGGCTTGAAGAATCTTTAGACTGCTTAAACCAGTCATTATATATTGAAGAATGATTACAGGTCATATCGATGATTACCGAAATTCCTCTTTTTTTACATTCAGCAAGGAATTTTTCAAAATCTTCCATGGTGCCGTATTCATGATTTACAGCATAATAGTCATCAACATCGTATCCGTGATATGAAGGAGATTCAAAAATCGGTAAAAGCCAGAGGCCTGTAATACCAAGGTCGTCAGTGGTAAGGTCATCTCCATCGTTCAAATAATCAAGTTTTTTTATTAATCCCTTAAAATCACCAATGCCGTCACCGTCACCATCGGCAAAAGCACGAACAAAAAGGCTGTAATAAACACCTTCGCTAGGCTTAGAAGCTTTTCTTTCTACAGGTGCCAGTTCATTTACTGCCTTTACAGGATCAACTTCTTTAGCTTTTTTTGCTTTTGCAAAAGAAAATGAAGAAAGCATAGAAAAGCCTAAAACAGAAAGAAGAATTTTTCTTTTTAACATATTTCCTCCAAATTAAAACAGAAAACGGATTTTCTCACTCCCATTTTTATCCGCCTTATTTTTACTTTCTGCTATTCTATCATAAATTTAAAATTATTTCCTTAGTAAAATAAAAAAAAAGCAGGCAGCCCTAAAGCTACATGCACAAAAAGTACGGAATTTTTTATAAAAGATTCAAACTAAGACTACTCTTTACCACTAGTTCCGGCAAGAGAAAGAAGAAGAGTCTTCTGTCCAGCCATGAAGAGTACCGCAAATGGAACTGCAACAAGAATTGCACCAGCGGCGAACATAGTAAAGTTATCGTTTGAACGTCCACTAATCATTTCATAAAGACCTACAGCGAGAGTCTTTTTGTCATCTGAACGAAGAACCATTCGAGGGAAGATGTAGTCCATCCAAGGTCCGGTGAAAGATGTCAAAGTAAGGAATACAAGCTGAGGTTTAGCAGCAGGAAGAATTACCTTAATGAATGCCTGCAATGGAGAACATCCGTCGATATATGCAGCTTCTGCAATATCCTTTGGCATTGTATCAAAATAACCCTTCCCAAGCTTTATCGGAATGGTTGCAACATATGTAATTCTTGATAAATTCCATGCTTTGAACACTCTGTGGGGTCTTGTTCTTGTATATTCTGCAGGATCAATTCCTTTCAACAGCCAGCTTATGAAGGGTTATTTTGATACAATGCCAAAGGATATTGCAGAAGCTGCATATATCGACGGATGTTCTCCATTGCAGGCATTCATTAAGGTAATTCTTC
>JAILKG010000124.1 GCA_024693915.1 Treponema sp. | reverse complement strand
AAAAGCCGCAAGTCCTGAAGCTTTTCTTGCCTGGGCAAAAAAACACATTTATGAAGAGTATTTTGTAGAATACAAACTGGATGGAGCCAGCCTTGAACTTCAGTATGAAAATGGAAATCTTATAAGGGCCGTTACCAGAGGAGACGGTTCAATTGGAGATGAAATTACAGATAATGCCAGAAAGTTTCAGGGAGTGGTATTAAAGCTCTTTTCTGACGGTCATCCACTGGATTTTACAGGCGGTATTCGTGGTGAAGTCATAATGACTCATCTGGTTCATAAAACAAAGTTTTCAGACAAGGCAAACTGTAGAAATGCAGCAAACGGACTTATGAAAAGAAAGGACGGCGAGGGATCTGAAAACCTTATGCTGATTACTTACGATGCTCTTTCTACAAACGGGAAAACTTATTTTTCTGATGAAGAAGAAAAACTGGTCTTTCTTAAAAAAACAGGCTTCAATACTGTTCCTTTAAAAATATGTAAAAGTCCTGAGGAAGTTATAGATTACAGGGCTTATGTAATGGATATAAGAAAAAGCCTTGATTATGATATTGACGGACTTGTAGTTAAAGAAAGGCGAATCGACAGGGATGATGCAAAAAGAAACAGGCCTGACAGGCAGATTGCCTTTAAATTCAGTCTTGAAGAAGCTGTTTCTACATTAAGGGACGTGGAATGGCATGAAAACGGAGCAACCTATACTCCAGTTGCAATTTTTGATGAAGTAGAACTGAATGGAACAAGGGTTAGCCGGGCAAGCCTTGCAAATCCTGATACAATGAAGGCTCTGGGAATAAAAATTGCCTCTAAAGTAGTTGTTGTAAAACGTGGTGAAATTATTCCTAAAATCGAAAACTGCATTCACGAAAATCCTGAAGAAGAAAAAGATGTTTTTATTCCTGAAGTTTGTTCTGTATGTCATACGCCTCTTGTAAACGAGGGAAGCCGTCTTTACTGCCCTGAAAAATCATGTTCAAAAAGAATATTTCATCGGATTTTAAAATGGGTTTCCTGTGCAGATATTCGGGATTTGGGAGAAACCCTTCTTGATAATCTTTTTAAGACAGGAAAAATAAATAGCATCTCTTCACTATATGAGCTTTCAGAAAATGATCTTATACCTTTCTTTCTTAACGAAGAAAGCATAAAAAGTGAAAAGGAATCTCTGGGTGCAAAAAAAGTATACAATTCTATCCAGAACCACCGTTTATTAAGTTTGTCTGCCTTTCTTGCTGGTTTTGACATTGAAGGTTTTGGTGAAACCACTGTGGATAAGCTTGTTCAGGAAGGATACGATACTCTGGAAAAAATCCTGAATCTCTCTGAGGCAAATATTTCTTCGGTATATGGTTTTGCTGAAAAAAGCGCTTCTGACTTTGTTCAAGGTCTGAATGAAAACCGGGAAGAGATGCTTTTGCTTTCTCAAAAATATATTCAGATTAAGACAATTTCTGGTGGAAGTTTAAAGGGACTTTCCTTCTGTTTTACAGGGGAAATGAAAAGAATGAAAAGACAGGATGCTGAAAAAATTGTAAAAGAAAAGGGAGGTGCCGTAAAATCATCTGTAACCAAAGACCTTTCTTACCTTGTTACAAACGATACAGAAAGCGGTTCTTCAAAAAATGTAAAGGCAAAAAGTCTTGGAATAAAAATTATAAACGAGGAAGAATTTTTTAAGCTCTGTGAAGGATAAACTTTCTTTTTCTATAGTAGTTTTCAATCTGATTTTCTCAAGTCTGCTGGCAGTTTTTATTTTACAGCTGTTATTTTTGTCTTCCTGTATGACCAGTGCTAAAGCTTTGCCAAAGTTTTCCTATGAATCACTGCGTTTTATAGTGTACGGTTCTTCTTCTGAAAATGGAGTAGACACTGTAAGTGCAAAAATTACAATTATGGATACTGCGGGAAATGAGATTTCAACAATTGAAAGAAGTTGGCCAGGTTCCTATCTTTCTTTTGATTTTTTAAGGGCAGATTTTGATTCAAAAAAGTATTATTTTCCATACAGAGTGAGGGGAATAAATACAATTATTGAAAAACCTGCATCCTCTTTTAGAAACCGCCATAAGGGAAGTAATTTGTATCCATATTTTATGGAAAACGGGGAATGCATTCTATACTCAGGAGAAGAGGGCTATAGCGTAAGACAGGGGCTTTATAAAATTGCCCGTTTTGCCTCCCGCCCCTTATTTTTTAAGTATTCAAAATATGTCCGCCTTCTTAGCATAGATCTTTCCCGCTGTGAAAGCGGTTATTACTATTCACTTTTTGTGAATGAAGAAGGGGACATAGAGATTAAAAAGCAGTAATTTACATACAGTCTTTATAAATCGTTTTCGAAAGTGTAGTTTTCCATAAAAAATTCCGGCTTTACAGCACAGGCGTTAAGCCTGACTTCCCAGTGAAGGTGAGGGCCTGTAGCAAGACCTGTCTGGCCTGAAAGGCCTATCTTTTGACCACATTTTACATAGTCACCTTCTTTTACATCCAGACTTGAAAGATGGTAATAAAGTGAATAAAGGCCTGGAAGATGTTCGATACATACTGAATAGCCCGTAGAAATTCTAAACTCTGCCATTACAACTTTTCCTTCCTGACAGGCTCTTACTTCGCTTCCTTCCGGAACCCCGTAGTCATTTCCGTAATGAAGACTGGTTTCGCTTTTTCCTGTAACATATTTGTAAACTCTTCGGTCTCCAAACCATGCAGTATGGCGGTCAGAATCAATTGGAAGAATGAAAGGTTTTGTTGTGTAAACGTTTTCAGGATTTACGCTGTAAAGAATTGCATTCAACCTTTCAATCTGACTTAATCGTTCCGGACTCATGTTTGTTTTTATATCTGTGTTGTCTTTGTTCAAATTCAGTGTTTCAGAATTAAACTCAGTTTCTTGAAGAGTAAAGGGAAGAGTAAGCTGTTTTTCTTCAAGGTTATTTACCTTCAGTATTACCTTTGCTTCATAATGCTTTTTTGAATCCAGCCAGGTTGATAGAGGAAGTGCCGTAAAATATTCCCCATGCTGATTTTTTTTATTTTTAGCAGAAATAAGATAAAACTGGGATGAATCAATTTTTTTCCCTTCGCAGAAAAGAAGGAGATTTGCTTTAAAATCGAGACTATTTTTCTTTTTTAAGTTTTTAGAAAATTTAATTGAAAATCTGGAGCAGATGGCTTCCCCGGGTTTTGCATTCTGGTTATAGATAAGGGAGCCGGAATACATCTCCTCTGTAAAAGTAAAATTGGAAGCGTAAAGCTCTGTAAGGGAAATAAAAGCTGTAATCAAAATTGTAAATAAAAGTCTTTTTTTCATAATCTCACCTTTTTATTAAAATCTAAAATTAAAATGTTAGAGGCGTTTCCTGAAGAATCATCTGAGGAGTGACGCTGCCATTAAAATAGTTTTTGTTTATATTGTAAACGATATTGATTCTGTCTCCTTTTGAAAAATCTCTGTTCAGCCTTTCTGCTTCTCCCCAGAACATGGCAGGGAATTTGCAGTTTTTGCAGTCAAAGAGGAGCTTTAAGTGCTGCCTTTCACTTTTTCCACAAATGGATGCATCTTTTATCTGAATGCTTCTGGTTATAAAAAGCAGTTTTGGATTTGCTTCTCCGTAGGGTTCAAAAAAATCAATAGTTTCAAGAATCTCAGGTCCAAGATAATCGGTTGAAAGTTCTGCATCTACGTCGATTGTAGAATTTTCGCTTTCAAGATTAATTCCCTGGGTAATTTGTTTTGCTTTTGAAAGAAAATCATTAATTTTTCCTGCTTCAAAACTGAAGCCTGCAGCGGCATCGTGACCACCGAAGTTTTTAAAGAAGTTTTCTCCAAAAAGTTCAAGAAATTTTGTGGATTTTAAGGAACGGCAGCTTCTCATAGAACCTACAGCTGTTGAACCATCTTCAGAAAATGTAATTGCAATAGAAGGAACTGAATATTTTTTCATGATGTTTCCGGCGATGATTCCTGTTACTCCCTTGCAGATTTTCTTATCAACAACAACGCATAGTTTTTCATCAAAGTTTTTAAAACTTTCTTCTGCCTGCCTGAATGTTAATTCTTCTCCCTGGGTAACAAGTCTTTTTCTTTCCTCATTAAGTTCCAGAATTTGATCGCTTAAGGCTGCTCTTTCCTGGGGATCTTTTGAAAGAAGCAGGGAAAGGGCAAGATAAGATTTTCCAAGGCGGCCGGCCGCATTGAGAACTGGAACAATTGTCCAGGAAAGGTCAGTGGAGGTGATTTCCTTGTTTACAAGATTTGACCGGGCAAGGAGTTCCTTTAAGCCGTCACGGATAATTCCCTGATTCATTTTTTCAAGGGCATTTTTTATAAAAATCCTGTTTTCGTTTCTTAAAGGCATTATGTCGGCAAGAGCGGCAAGGGCTACAAGCTGTAAATCCATTTCGCTTTCTTTTTTAAGGGAAGGGAAAAATTCTTCCTGTTTTTTTTCTATAAAAGTTATAAAAATATTCATAAAGACTTCTAGTTCTGAAATCTCAATGTCTGAATATTTTGCTATGGCAGATTTTTCCCTTAAGGTTGAAAGTTCCACATTTGAAAGTGAAGGATACTTTTTGGATATCTCTTTTCTCATATCCATAAGTTCAAATTCAACTCCCTTGCCAAAAAGTTCTTTTAAAGTATTTTCTTCCTTTTCCTTGTTCCAGACAAGAATCATTTCACCCTTTAAAAAATCGGCAATTTTAGTCTGATAAATGGAAAGGGGGTATGAGTCGAATTGTACCTTTAAGTAATCTTTTTTTACAAGATTTCTGCTTTTTAAAAGTTCAAGAGTAATTTTTCCTTCTTCTTTTTTTGTGGAAAGAAGGCATATATCCTGACCGTAAATATCCATTCTGCTGAATCTTAAGGCGCTTACCAGCTTATAGGCCACCGCCGCACCGGAAATGTCCATAAAAGGATAGCCGGAGTCTTTTGTCTTTGGATCAATGATTACAATTGCATCTGGAAGTTTTTCAGGCGGGTTGTGATGGTCTGTAACAATTACATCGATTCCCAGTTCGTTTGCGTGAGCAATTTCTGCATTATTGGAAATTCCGCAGTCAACTGTAATGATAAGGCTTCCGTAATCTTTTGCAAAATCGTCTACTGCTTCCATGCTTAAACCATAAGCATCTTCGCCAACAGGAAGCCGCCAGGAAACATCGATATTTCTGCTTTTTAAATATTCATAGAGGATTGCAGTACTGGTAACTCCATCTACATCCTTATCACCGAAAATAAGAACTTTTTCGCCTTCTTCTTCCGCCTGGTTAATTCTTTCAACTGCATCTTCCATGTTGGAAAAATTGAAAGCCTGGTGGCTGAAGCGCAAATCTTTTTCAATAAAGTATTTTATGTCTTCGCCGGATTTTATTCCCCTTCGCAAAAGTATTGATGCTTCAAGCTGAGAAATGCCGTATTTTGTACACAATTCGTTTACATCTTTTGCTAAGAGACTTTTTTTACTGTAATAATTCACATCTATATCCTGATATTTTTTTACAAAAATTGTCTGCCTGCATTCAGGCTTTTTAATTTTTTTCCAAGGGAACTTTCAATCAGATAGAATACTAATTCTTCAATCTGATAAAGAGCGCTTTCCGTTAATGGCCACTTTCTGACTTCCCTTGGAGAAAGACTGCTAAGGGCTGCAAGATAGCTCATAGCTCTGGCGTTCAGATAAAAAAAAGATTTATCATCTATTTTTTTGCACTGACCGCAGATAAACTGGTTTTCCGTTACTGAATATTCAGCTCCGTTTTTTCTGTCTTCTTCACTAAAGTTTTCACTTTTTTCCTGGTCTTCATTTGTCAAAAAACTTTTTGAACAGCAGGAACACTCTCTTGCGTCTGGTTGCAATCCGGAAAGAGAAAGAAAACGCCATAGAAAACGGACAAGGCCTGTTCTGCACTGGCTGTCATCCGTGCATAAATCAAGACCGTCTATAAAGCCGTTAAAAAGAGCCCAGAAATCTTTTGCGTTTCCAGCACAGCCTGTTTGAAGGGCAAGTTCTGCTCCCAGACTTGAAGCGTAATATTTTGTAAGACTTTCCCTGAAGGTAAGGTGATACTTAGTCACGCTGAAATCTGAAATCTTGTAGAAACCTGTTTTTACATCCTGACTGAGCCAGACAGTTCCCGTATTCCATGGAGAACAGAGTCCCTTAAGTCTGCTTTTGTGACCGCCATAGAGGGTTGCATAAATAATTCCTTCCGTCTGAGTTAAAAGACAGACTGAAGAATTATTTTCACCCTGAGGTTTTAAGCTTATTACTGTTGTCAGCATGGAAAGGGACTTTGCCATTCATGTTATTATAGTAAATTTTATACAAAAAAGGAAGAAAGTTTGAATAAGTTTGAAAAATATATCCTTGTTTCGAAAACTTTAAGTTGTTTTATGCTTTTTAAGACCTGTCCCTGTGTATAGCAGAACTTTCTCTTGACCTCAAACTTTTCATATGGTTAAATATTTTTATGAAAAAAATCATTTTCTTTTTTCTTTCATTTTTTTCAATTTTTCCCCTTTTTTGTGAACCTGTAGTCGACCCTGATTTTTCTTATTCTCTTGACCTCCCGGAAGGCTTTCAGGTGGCTGAATACACACCTGACGGAATGAGCTACCGCTTTTACAATCAGAATGTTCCTGTTTCTCTTCTACTAAAGATATATATGAAAGATGCCGCAAAGGATGCAGAAAGCGCCTTTACAAGAACTGTAGAAAGACTGAACGGAAGGGCAGATATAGATCATATTACCTGGCGAAATCTTCCCTGCGTAATTTCTTCATTTACAATGCAGCTTCCTTCCAGTGATATTGAATTTGAAGGCTGGGGAACTTCTCTTCCTCTTCCCGGAAAAGATGCTTTTCTTGTGCTTTTATGCTATACCGACACAAAATCTTTTTCTTCCCTGGCTCAATTTATTATAAGCACCTTGAACTCTCTATGTATTGATAAGGGCAGCCTTAATTCACCTGGAATTTTTACAAGCTATGCCTTTCCTCAGAAAGAGAAGGTAAAGGAAAGCGTAAAAATCGGTGGAAATACTATTTATACGGAATTTTCAAAAGACGACAGAGAGGCTTTGAATTTTGTTACAGAACTTGAGTTTTCTGTTTTGTCTCTCTACGCCGAAAATGAAAAATGGATTGAAGCCTGGAGACGCTACTACAGGGCAATCTGGAGGGAAAGTTCCGGCCTCCTTAAAAAAGCAGCAAATGATATTTATTCCAGCCTTTATGACATCTGCAAAAAAGAAAATCCTGAAAATCCTATGATAAGGATGAATGAGCTTCTATTAGAATGGGTTCAATATATGCCATACAAGAGGGATAATCAGACTGCCAGAAACACAGATTTCACTGACCTGGTGGGAACTTTCCTTTCTGATGGAAGTGACTGCGATTCAAGAAGTCTTTTATTAAGTGTTCTTTTGCAGAATATGGGTCAGGATACCTGCCTTTTTGTAAGCCGTGAATACAGTCATGCGGTATACGGTATTAATCTTCAGATTCCCGGGGCAAAAATCAGGGTAGAGGATGCAGATTTTCTTTTGTGTGAAACTACCGCAAAAGGCATTGCTCCCGGCTTAATCGATCAGAGTCAGTCTGTTACGGAAAACTGGATACCTATTCTTCCAAGAAAAGAATAAAAGACAGGAGAGGGAGAATTGTTTTTATCACCTTGCGGAAAGTTTTAAAAGCGTTTTATATTGTCTTTTAACACCCTATTTCCAATCATTTCCTTGACTAATACTCAAATATCAGAAAAAATATATAAGTCTGATTTAGTGTTTTTTACAAAGTCTAAAAACTGCTAAATCTAGGCTTTACTAGAGCTAGGCTTTACTCGAGCTAGGCTTTAAGGGAAGTCTTGACTTTATCAGACAAATTTTAAAAATAAGATGAAAAAATTAGTTAAAGTAAAATTTAAATCGTGCCGATAATAATACGGGATTTTAGAAGGATTTTAAAATCCTGTAAATAAAAAAAGTATCCGTATGCAATTTTTGCATAAGATGATTTCAAGGATGAAAGATTTGAAGGATATGAAGAAACGGATTTTACTTAATTTAATTTTCTCTTTTCTTGCCTTAAATTTTGTCTTTTCAGAGACAAAATATCCTGAGGCTATCCTTAAGGTTCCATTTATTGCTACTGGTCTTTCCTGGCTGCAGCATGACAGCAAATTTCTTTATACTGAAGAAGATAAAATCATCGTCCGGGATTCCAAAAACTATTCGGTTTTAAATACCCTTATTCCATCAGATTATGTAATTGAACAGGCTTCGTATTTTCCTTCATCAACAGAAAGCGATAAAATTATTGCCCGCACAGCTGACGGAAATATTTATACCTACATTTATCCTGACGAGAAAAAAGTGACCCTTCCTATAAGCGAGCAGTACAAAAAACAGTCAAGTAAGGTTGCTTTCAATAAAAACGGAAATAATATTGCCTTTGGTCTGCCAGATGGTTCCGTATACCTTATACGAGCCTATCAGGTTACAAATCAGTTTACGGAATATGTTTTCAGGCCAAAGTATCAGAGTCCTATTTATACATTGAATTTTTCTGAAAATGGTACTTTCTTTGTAAGCGGAAATGAAAACAATGTTGCAAGCATATGGAATGTAAACAGTCAGAAGCTGGTAGATGAATTTGAAATCAACTCTTCAATTCAGGCTCCGGTTCTTTTTACAAAGGATTCAAAAAAAATAATTTTTGCCTACGACAAAAAGAATGTTATTGTAAAAGAATTTTCCACAGATCCAAAGCTTTACGGTGAATTTGAACAGGCCAAGAAAATTCAGGTTAATAAAATAAAGAGCAAAAAAAGAAAAGAAAGCGATGCTGGAAAAAGCACAGCAGGGAAGGCGGCCAGCCAGAAAGTCCCCGAAGAGGAAGATTTTACCTATCAGGCAGAAGGGGCCCTTGTAATTCACGTAGAAGACGGAATAAAAACTTACAAGGTTTCCTACAGCGGCCGCTATCTGGTAGTGCAGACAAACCTGAATCACTTAAGATACTACAATCTTTCAACGGGAAAGCAGTACGGCTACATCCCGAATTTTGATTTAACGGAGAGTGTAGATTTTGGTCTGAATCACAATGACTCAAAGATTCTTGTGAGCCACAAAAGCGGCTCAATTTTCCTTTTTGATGTGAGACCTTATTTTTTAAAGCCAAAAGAAAAGGCTCCAGATTTAAAAACCTACGACCCGGTAGGGCATGGTGGCCGCTTCAGACGGGGAGACCAGATTGATGCCCGCCTGAACTATGTTTACCACATGGAGCCATATCCCGTTGGCGTAGAAGTTGATTTTGGCTACATGGCCGCCAAAATGAAGTGGGAGCCGTTTTATGTAGGTGCCTTCGGAGAGTTCACCTTCGCTTTCCCGGATGATAATTATCCATATACTTATTATTACTCGAGTACCATTCAGGTGCAGAATCCATATCTTTTAGGTGCGGGTCTGGTAATTCCAGTAGGCTTTCATATTGTGCCTTTCCGTAATCCTAATATTTACTTCAGAACACAGGCGGAAGTAAATATTAGGATTACGGAAAGGCACAATATGAAAGCCTACTGGAATTACCAGACCCGCACCTAAAAGATATGGATTCTGCACCTGAATGGTACTCGAGT
>JAILKG010000116.1 GCA_024693915.1 Treponema sp. | reverse complement strand
AGAAATGTGATAATTCTTAAAAGAATACCAATTCAAAAGGTTAAAATCTCCGCCATGCTGATAATTATTAAATCTGATCATGCTAGGATATAAGAAAAGGAGTTTATAATTGAAAAAAATACTATTGGTACTTGCATTTGTATTGGGTTTTTCTTCATGCAAGGCAAATAAAATTGAAACATATAAACATAATCAGAGTGTATCGGTCTCAAATCAGAAAATAAAGGTTTATACTGATCCTTTTACAACAGATATGGGAAAAGTATCTTATATCACAAAAAAAGTTGATGTTCTTAAAATTGAAAGCGTACTTTTTTCAAATAAGATTCAAAAATCTTCGTTAAAAATAAATCTTGATTCAGGCCTATCAGGTTATATTCCTTTATCATCAAATCCGTACAAAGGTGGAAATTTTAGTTTTAAGGAAAAAATTAATGTAAATGGAAAGATTCTTACAATTCTTAATTTGGTAAGAAATTATACGATTGAAGGTTTTTCGGATTCTCCGAGAGATGTGTTAAAATTGCCTTATGATTCTTCTGAATGCTTATATTCAATTTCAAATGATAAGCGTGTATCTACAACCTGTATAACTTCTGATTACAAGTGGATTTATATTACAACGGATTCTGGCAGTGGCTGGATAAAAACTGACTATATACATCGTGGTATTGGCGGTCCTGTTTTGTGGACTCCGGAAGAATGTATTAATGAAGAATTAGTCTGGGCTCACGAAAGGTAAATTCCTGCTTTCGTAATGATAAAGGTGGTAAATACTACTTAATTTTTTAGAAATGATAGTCAGTTTACCTAAATTTGTTATCTTCGTGTTCTTGGTTGGCAGTTCATACAGAAGTACACTATAATTTTTATCTAAGTGTTATTCAGATAAGGAATTGATATGAAAAAGCTATTTATAATTATAACTCTTTTTTTTATGGTTAATTTTTCTTTTTATTCTGAAATGAATATAGATTTTTTTGAAAATGAAAAATATCAGGAAAATCGCAATGGGGCTGACTGGACATATGAAGTTCAGACATTCGTCTACTGCTATTATTTAGAAAAAAAAGATTTTGACTCGTTACAAAAATTTTATACTTTTATCAAAGAACTTGATAAAGATACTTTTGGAACTCTGGATTTTGCAAATCCCGTAATAATTGCTCTTGAAAAATATCGTTATAATGCCTATCTGAATGTTCTATATGAAAAAATCCCTGATGCATTTGAACGTAATGCCTATGATGGAAATATCTATCTTCCGGCACCAATTATTTATGCTATTAATACAAATATTTTGTCAAATGTAAGTTTTTTCTTCGATAAAAATATTTCCATAGAAATGAAGGAAGATTTATTTGGTTCGCTAGATCGTGGTGGTTCTCGATTTAATTTTGGATTTAACTTGTTAACAGCAATAGATAATCCTAATGGTAATCATATAAAAGAATATTTGATTTCAAAAGGTTTTGCACCTGAAGAAGTTGCCCCTAAACGAGAGTTTATTTTACGGTCTGAACAAAATGTTTATTCTGAACCTGGAACTAGCAGTATTTGTTTAGGCAGACTTTATCCTTCTACAAAAATAAAAGCTCTTAAGTATACAAATTATAAGAAAAATGGCTATCAGTGGGTACAAATTCAATATGATAATAAGAAGACTGGCTGGGTTATTGATACCGCGCTTAGAATGGTATTAAAGAAGAATGAAATGATTTAAAATAAGCTTTTTAGTTTTTGAGCTTTATAAAAACAGCCTGTTTTTATTTTAAAAAAAATTCAAAATCTAACACTTTCAATCTTATCCCTATCTCCCGGTTTTAGGGCGGCGGCTTTGCCGGGGAGCCCTAGGGGAGAGGGGTGTGCCGAAAAGGGAGCTTTGAGCCCCGCTGGAGGGGGTAGCGGACAAGACCGGAAGGGCAGTATCAAAGGATAGCCTAAAATCTTCTTTCGAAGATTTTTTAACGGCTTTCCATTCATCAGAGGCTGCCAGCAGCCTCACTCAGGGGGAGACTTTCCCCCTCTGTATAATTTTCTTTAACCAGCTGCTGGGACGACACATCTTAGAGAAAGTTCTTTGCTTGCCGGCTCTTGTTGCTGCACCCTCCTAAAAAATCCGTTTGTAAATTTATAAATTCTGTTATAAGATTAATGATATTTTATAAAAATCTGGAGGGAAAATGTCCGATACAAGAAATTATAAATGTCCGGCCTGTACTGGTCCTTTGCACTTTGCTGGGGCTTCCGGACTTTTGGAATGCGACTTCTGCGGAAGCAAATATACTGTTGAACAGATGGAAGAACTTGCCAAAAAGGTAAGTGACGATGTTCAGAAAAATAAGGAAGAGGCTGACAAAAAGGCCGAAAAACAGGAATCCGAAAATCAAAATATTAACACTGACGGCTACAAGGCTCTTTCCTGCAGTTCCTGTGGTGCTGAGCTTTTCTGCGACGAAACTACTGTTGCCACCAGCTGTCCTTACTGCGGAAATCCTACAATTATTCCTTCAAAATTTACAAAAAACCGTCTTCCTGACCTTATTATTCCTTTTAAATTTGAAAAGGAGCAGGCTATTGCAGCCCTTAAATCTTTTGGAAAGGGAAAAAAGCTTCTGCCTAAAACCTTCAAAGATAAAAACCATATTGAAGAAATAAAGGGTGTTTATGTTCCTTTCTGGCTTTTTTCCGGAAAGTCAAAGTTTGATGCGGTTTTTGACTGCGAGGATGAAGAAAGTTACACCAGGGGAAGTGACAGAATCACAATTACAAAGTATTACAAGGAAATAAGGAGTGGTGAAGTTACTTTCAGAAATGTTCCTGTTGATGCTTCCGTAAAAATGGACAATGCCTACATGGATTCCCTGGAACCTTACGATTATCAGGATTTGAAGCCTTATTCTTCTTCTTATCTGCCTGGTTACCTTGCTGAATCTTATGACGATGAAGAAGATACCTGCAAAGTTCGTGCTGAAAAACGAATCAAGGAAACTGCCCAGGAACTGGCTGAAGAGGATATCAGCGATCACGATGATGTTTCAGCAGATAAATTTGACTGCGATATGGTTGAAAAGGATGTAAAATACGCATTCTTCCCTGTCTGGATGCTTTCTACAAAGTGGCAGGATAAGAATTTCCTTTTTGCCATGAACGGCCAGACTGGAAAAATTGCGGGAAAACTGCCGGTTGATAAAGTAAAAAGATTTTTCTTTGGTTTACGACTCTTTATCATTTTTGAAATAATTCTGAATGTCATTTGGTACTATTTCTTTTAATTTTTGATTTAGAGGTGTTTTCATGAAAAAATATAGATTTTTATTTTGTGCATTGTTTTCCTTCTTTTCTGCTTTTGCCTTTTCACAAGGTCTTACAAATGAAGGGGGAAGTTCTCAGCCAGATGCTGTAACAGCCCAGTCAGAAAGACTTGCTGAAGAAGGGGCTCTTTTAGGGACTTCTGATTCTGTTTCCAGCTCTTCGGATTCTGAAACTTTATCTACACAAGTTTTATACAGCAATTTTTTTGATTTGG
>JAILKG010000108.1 GCA_024693915.1 Treponema sp. | reverse complement strand
TGAAAATGAATCTGATTCAGCTGAAAATAACAATATAAAAAAAATTATTCCCCGCCTTTCTTTTACAGAAGAAGCAAAGATTAAAAGGGATATTTTAATTGAATCCCTTACAAATACAGGCTGTGCAGAAGGGGAAGAACTTTTTTATCCTGCTCTCTGGAAAAAAGAATATTCTCTTTTCGATTATCTTGATTCAGATATGCCGGTATTTTTCATGGATTATTCCAGAATCGAATATTCAATTTCTCCAAAAGATAAGGAAGTTTCCAGCCTCTACAGAAAGGCTCGTCTTGATTTTCCTGTTCTTCCTCCTCAGGATATAAGTTTTACCCTGGAAGAAGTTCTAGAAAAATGCTCAATATGTATTAAATTTCATACACTTCATAACGATGAAAGCATAGAAGCAGAGATTATTCAGTCTGAAAGTTCCCAAAATTACCATGGAAACATAAATTATCTTAAGGATGAAATAAAAAATCTTCAGCAGGAGGGCTGGGCAATATTCATTTTTGCTGATAATGAAAATCAGGCTTTGCGAATCAATGAAATTTTTAAAGAATTTGTTCAGCCAGAGGGCAGTGATGAAAAATCTCTAAATAACCTAAAGCCTTTGGTTATTACCGGCCAGGCAATTTCAGAAGGTTTTATTGTACCTGATCTTAAGCTTAAGGTAATCCAGGAAAACGAAATTTTCAGCCGAAAAGAGTACATTCCTAAAACCTTCAGAAAAGCAAAAAGTCAGGTTATCGATACCTTTGTAGAAATGAATCCCGGAGATTATGTAGTACACGTAAATTACGGAATCGCCATATTTCTTGGCATTGAACGTGTTCACGCCATGGGAAATGAAAGAGACTACATAAAACTGGAATATGCCGACAAAGAATTTTTATTCGTTCCAATAGAGCAGGTTAATCTCCTTCAGCGCTACATAGGAAATGAAGGAGAGGCACCTCACTTAGACAGAATCGGAAGCAAGGCCTGGGAGAACAGAAAAAAGAAGGTAAGCAAGTCTGTTGAAGACATTGCCTTAAAATTGATAGACCTCTATTCAAAAAGGAAGAGTCAGTCTGGTTTTCCTTTCCCGAAAGATACTGAATGGCAGACTGCTTTTGAAGCAGCTTTTCCTTATGAGGATACCCCTGACCAGCTTTCAGTTACAGAAGAAATCAAACGGGATATGGAAAAACCAGTTCCAATGGACCGACTGCTATGCGGAGATGTTGGTTACGGAAAAACAGAAATTGCCATGAGGGCAGCCTTTAAGGCTGTAATGGGTGGAAAACAGGTTGCCTTTCTTGCACCAACCACAATTCTTGCAGAACAGCACTACGAAAACTGTCTGGAACGCTTTAAAAATTTCCCAATTAAAATTGCCTGTCTTTCCCGCTTTGTTTCTCCTTCAGAACAGAAAAAGATAATTAAAAACCTTTCAGAAGGAAAAGTAGACATACTTGTTGGAACCCATAGAATTATACAGAAAGATATTGTATTCAAAAATCTTGGACTGATGATAATTGATGAAGAGCAGCGCTTTGGTGTAAAGGACAAGGAAAAACTTAAGACTATGAAAACAAATATCGACAGCCTTGCCATGTCTGCAACACCAATTCCACGAACTCTACACATGAGTTTGCTGAAAATTCGGGATATAAGTCTTTTAACAACACCGCCACAGTCCAGACAGAGTATAGAAACCGTAATAGATGCCTACAGCGATGACAGAGTTACAAAAGCAATCCGCCGGGAAGTAGAGCGGGGTGGTCAAGTTTTCTACCTTCACAACAGGGTTGAATCTTTAAATGAAACAAGGCTTAAACTTGAACGACTTATGCCAGAAATGAGCGTTGACGTTGCCCACGGACAGATGACCAGTGAAGAACTGGATGACATTTTCAGAAGATTTAAGCTTGGCGGCTTCCATATTCTTGTTGCAACAACGATTATTGAAAACGGAATCGACATTCCAAATGTAAACACAATAATTATTGACAGAGCTGATATGTACGGTGTAAGCCAGCTTTATCAGCTTAGAGGAAGAGTTGGCCGCAGCGACAGAAAAGCTTATGCATATCTTTTATATCCGGGAAACAAAAGTCTTTCTGAAATTGCCATGAAAAGGCTTAGAGTAATAAGCGATTTTACTGAACTTGGAAGCGGTTTTAAAATTGCAATGAAAGACATGGAAATTCGTGGTGCAGGAAATTTACTGGGAAGAGACCAGTCAGGCTCAGTTTGTTCCGTTGGTTTTGATATGTACATGAAGCTTTTAAATGAAGCAATAAGCCGTCTCTCTGCAAGTGAAGATTTCAAACCGGAAAGTGAAGTTCTTCTTGAGCTTGAATACACTGGCTTTATTCCTGAAACTTATGTTAAAAATCCTCAGACCAAAATGGAAATTTATAAAAAAATTGCTTCTATCGATTCTTACGAGGAACTGGATGGAGTGTACAGCGAGTTATCAGATCATTTTGGTCCTGTTCCTGAAGAAGTTATGAGTCTTCTGGCTCTGGCTCAAATCAGAATTATCTGCCGAAAACTCAATGTGTCAAAAATAAAAGAAAGAAACGGAATCTGTAAGGTTGAATTTTTAAAGATTTCATCTTTAGATGTAAATAAGGTTATAAAACTGATTACAGAAAGCGCCGGCATGGTAAAACCAGATCCTGCAAACCCAACTATTCTATATCTGAATACTGGAAAAATAGGCTTAAAAGAAAAGGCTGAATTTATAAAGGACAAACTTGAAAAAATTGTTTAAATATTATAAGAGTTGAAGCCCAAGGTGTCTGGACGGCTCCCAGGAGGGGGCCAAAAATTGACGGACACAACCAGAATATACATTAACTTTCTATAATGTACGTTCTGTCTACCTGAGAGGATTTGCTATGCAAATCCCTGATTGATAGCAGACCGTTAAAAAAATTGCGCTAGCAATTTTTAGGTCTACCTCTGTAAAATCCGCAAGTAAGCAGAGCCCTATTCCTATCTGTTATTTTCTTATGTAACAAGGTCTAAATCTCTTGCGTATAACGCTGTTTACATATAAAATATTGTTATTATGAAGAAAGCGCGTTTTCTATCAATATTATTGATTTCATTTATGGTTCTG
>JAILKG010000043.1 GCA_024693915.1 Treponema sp. | reverse complement strand
GTAATGGTTTCCCTTATTGATCAGGGAATTGTAAATCATGATTTTGATCTTGTTCTTAAAAAAGGTCTTTTGATTGTGGGAATGTCTCTTCTTTCTCTTCTCTGCGGTTCCCTGGGCTCTTTTTTTGGTGCCGCTTCAAGCCAGGGATTTTCTAAAAACTTAAGAAAAAAGCTTTTTCGCAAAGTTCAGGGTTTTTCGTTTAAAAATACTGACCATTTTCAGGTTTCTTCCATAATCACTCGTTTAACTACAGATGTTACAAATGCTCAGAACGTATACCGCCAGTTAATTCAGTTTTCTTTCAGGGCTCCTATAATGCTGCTTGCAGGAACGATTATGGCTTTTCGCCTGAATATAAAACTTGCCCTGGTTTTTCTTATTTCCATTCCTCTTCTGGCTTCTTTTATT
Source organism: Treponema sp. (assembly GCA_024693915.1). Taxonomy (GTDB): domain Bacteria; phylum Spirochaetota; class Spirochaetia; order Treponematales; family Treponemataceae; genus Treponema_D. Next base: position 2,180 of record JAILKG010000043.1, on the reverse strand, counting down.
GCTTTTGTTTCGGTTAAAGCTTATCCCCGCTTTGCAAAAATGCTTGAAAAATACGACGGACTGAACACTATCGTGCAGGAAAACTTAATTGGAATTCGGGTTGTAAAATCCTTTGTAAGACGTGAGCACGAAAATCAGAAATTTGACCAGATGGCATTTTCTTTGAAAGAGGCTCACGAGAAGGCTGAAAAACTTGTAATCCTCAATATGCCGGTAATGCTTTTTGTTATGTATGCAACTACAATTTCAATTTTCTGGTTTGGCGGAAAAATGGTTGTTTTTGGGAATATGTCCAGTGGAGAACTTATCAGTTTTCTTTCCTATGTAGTTCAGATTTTGACCAGTCTGATGATGGTGGGAATGATATTTATCACTATGGTGCTTTCCAGAGCTTCCCTGAACAGAATTGTAGAAATTCTTGATGAAGAAGAGGATATAAAAAGCCCGGACTCTTCCATTTCTGTAAAAAGTATTCCTTCCTTTGATATTGATTTTGAAAATGTTACTTTTTCTTACACCGATAAACTTTCCAATTCTGTTCTGACGGATATTTCTTTTCATATTCCCCAGGGAAGTATGGTAGGGCTTATTGGGGGAACAGGTTCTTCAAAAACAACTCTGGTTTCCCTGATTGACAGACTTTACGATGTTCAAAAGGGGGCTGTAAAAATTGGCGGAATTGACGTCCGCTCTTATGACCTGGATATTCTTAGAAAGGCTGTTGGAATAGTTCTTAAGAAAAATGTGCTTTTTTCCGGCACAATAAAAGAAAATCTCCTCTGGGGAAATGAAAAAGCGGGTGATGAAGAAATTCAAAATGCCTGTATAGCAAGCGATGCTGACTCATTCATTCAGGGTTTTGCAGAAAAATATGACTATATGCTGACCCAGGGAGGAAGCAATTTAAGCGGTGGTCAGAAGCAGAGGCTGTGTATTGCCAGAACTCTTTTGAAAAAGCCGGGAATCCTTATTCTTGATGATTCTACAAGCGCAGTAGATACTACAACAGAAAAAAATATTCAGAATCACCTTAGAAAACTTTATCCTGAAACAACAAAAATCATAATTGCCCAAAGGCTTTCTTCTGTAAGGGATCTGGATTTTATAATCGTCCTTGATAATGGAAAAATCAGCGGAATTGGAAGTCACCAGGAACTTTTGAAAAATAATAAAATTTATCAGGAAGTACTAAAATCTCAAGCCTCTGCAGGGGATGCGGATATCTAAAAAAGGGGAAGACTTATGCCACCAGTAAAAATGAAGGGCGTACAGCGCCCAAAAAATACAAAGAAAACTCTTTTACGACTTTTGAATTACATGGGAAAGTTTAAAAAATACTGGATTGTAATTTTTTTCTGCCTTATCATTTCAAGCCTTGCGGGAATTACGGGCAGTTACATGATAAAGCCTATTCTGAACAATTACATTCTTCCCCTTGTGGGGCATGAAAAGCCTGATTTTTCTTCTTTTGCTTTTCTTCTTTTATGCCTCTCTTTGATTTATATTGCAGGTGTTTTTTCTTCCTGGCTTTCCAACCGTCTGCAGCTAAAAATAATGACCACTCTTCTTTACAGGCTCAGACTGGATTTGTTTGAAAAACTTCAGAAGCTTCCAATAAACTATTACGATTCCCATACTCACGGGGATATAATGAGCCGTTTTACAAATGATACGGATACCCTCAGGGAAATGCTCAGTATGGCTCTGCCTCAGCTTATGTCTTCTTCATTTACTGTTATTGGTATATTTATCATGATGGTAATTTTAAGTCCACTTCTGGCTCTTCTGGTTCTGCTTATGATGAGCCTGCAGCTTCTCCTTGCCAGAAAACTTGGAAAAAGAAGTGCAAGTGGTTTTAAAGAACAGCAGAAAAATATTGGACTTGTAAACGGATATATTGAAGAGTTGATTCAGGGGCAGAAGGTTGTAAAGGTTTTTTCTCATGAAGAGGCTGCCTGTAAGAAATTTGAAGAACTGAATTCAAATCTCTGTAAATCCGGTATTGAAGCAAATACTTTTGGAACAATTTTAGGTCCTGTTATGGGAAATTTGAGCCATATTCAGTATGCCATTGTCGCAGTTACAGGCGGCTTTTTTGTAATATCCGGGGGAATAGATTTAGGAACGATTGCGGCTTTTCTTCAGTATACTAGAAGTTTCAGTCAGCCTGTTTCCATGAT
>JAILKG010000308.1 GCA_024693915.1 Treponema sp. | reverse complement strand
ATATTGCGCTAGACGCTGTTTGTGGCAGAGGAACTATTATATGCCGCTTTCGCGGCAGCCACAAACAGAGTCTTTTTTGTCCGCAGCACGCTTTCCCCGTTGCAATTTTTTATGTATAGAATCAATAATGCGTTTGCCCTGTTTATGTCAGCTGTTCCAGTGAATAGCGCACAAGATTTAAAAATTGCTGTCGTAAAAGTGGCATATAATCCTTGTTTTGGGCCTCTGAGTCAAATGCGGCTTCTGCTTCCTGTATGTAGCTCTCGATTTCTTTTCCGGAAAGTGGAAGTCTCTGCCCCTGAAGTCTGTTTTCCAGAGATGTACAGCGGAAGGCAAAGGGGCCTGCAAAAGCAAGTCTTATCTGACTTAATGCATTTTTTTCGCTGGCTGCCAGAAAGGAAAAGCCTGCTGATTCCCGGGTGATTATGTTATCAGGTCCAAGTCTGAAATATATGGAAACATCCCAGTCGTTCAAGGGAATGCGGACAGAAGAGATTATGCTTTTTTCGTTAATTCCCTGAAAGTTCTGCATGGAAACAAATTTGCTTTCTATGGAGTTTCCGTTTGATTTTTTGATTTCCACTTGAGCATCAAGGGCAAGAAGGGGAGAATATAAAGAAAGATAATGGCTTTTTGCAGCTATATTTCCACCGATTGTTGCAAGGTTTCGAATGAAGGGGGTGGCAGAACTTTTTAAGGCTTCCCAAAGGATTTTAGGCAGGTTCCTTTCACCTATTTCTTCAAGTTCTGAAAAAGTTACTGCACAACCAACCTCAATGTATCTTTCGTGTTTTGTTATTCCCTTATATTCCTTTATCATTGATGTTGAAATAGATTTTTCAGGAAGACGGGAAAGAAAGGTGCAGCCTCCGATTACTTTGATGCCGGCCACATTTTTAATCTGATAGAATAATTCTGATTCGTTTTTTCCCTTAAAATACAGGCATTCTGTTTCTTCGCTCATATCTTTTCCTTAAAGCTAATTTTCAATTCTCTTGATGTGGTAGTCAAAAGCGTAAATTATTCCATTTATCAGTGTGTCTTCGTCTGTGCAGCAGGGACTTAAATGGCGTACCTGGGCCCTGATGCTTTCTCTGCTTGGTTTTGTATTTGAAAGAATAATCGTTCTGGCTGCAAAAATTTTTCCAGCATTGCAAAAACCGCACAGCTTTATTCCAGCCCTGTTAAAACCTTTTATGATGTCAGTGTAGTCGTCGCTTTTTTGAAAATATTCCAGGGTTTCAACTTTTCTGTCCATGGTAAGAACAGAAGGAATTTTACAGGATGGAACTGGTTTTCCGTCTAAAAGGACTGTGCATGAACCGCAGATACCTTTTTCGCATCCTCTTTTTGCGCTGAATAATTTGTTCTGTCTGAGAAGGGAAAGCAGGGATTTGTCTGGAGCACAGTCCAGCTGAATCCTTTCGCCGTTCAGTACAAGTGGTATATTCATTTTAGCCTCTTTTCTTAATCCTCTTTATCCTCTTCATTTGAGGGGCAGCTTCTCTATGCCTTCAAAATTTTTAAGTCTTTTCTAAGCTTACGCCTTTTTTCACTTTTTCAATGCTTTCTGCATCTTCAGATGAAAGATTTTTTCCGTCATCTTCAAGTTCTCCATTGCTGTCACCATCCCGGGAGTTTTCTTTAATGTTTTCATCTTTTTCAGACTTGCTGGTGTTTTCTTTACCTTCTGGAGCCAGGGAGATTTTATTAAGGTTTTCCTTATCGTCAGATTTACCGGCTTTTTCTTCGTCATCCAGAGTCTGGGAGATTTCATTTTCTTCAAGGCTTTCTTTTGTATCCTCGTTGATTTTTTCTTCTTCCTTTTCCATTTTTTCTGGATTCTGGCTATGGAGAGAAAGTTCGTAAAGTTCTTCTGATGTGCATGGAAGGCTTTTTACTGAAGAACCCATGGCCTGACTTAATGCGGAGGCAAAGGCTCCTGGTATCAGGTCGTGAATCAGTTCCCCCAGCTGGCATGGAGGATTCTGGGAAATTACAAAATTAATTTTTGTGCATTCGGAAGTCAGTCTTTCTCCTGCAACCAGTTCGTCCAGTTCCTGCTGAATGGCAAGCCTTACTGTATTTTCTGCATCCTTGATGGAAAGCAGTTCGCCACAGTCAATGGCAACCCAGATTCCCCTTATTCTGATTTTATAGGTGTAGGGGTCTGTTTCAAGTTCGATAATGGCACTTCCAAAGGCTGTTGCATAAAAAGGGCTTCCTGTAAATGTTTTTTTATTAAAAGCTTTTTTTATGGCCGGAGAAGTTACTTTTTTTGCAGAGATTGGCAGCGGCACCTGAAATCTTTTTTTCTGAATCTCCTGGCAGCACTTTTTAAGCAGATTTGTCATTACGCTGATATTGCTTGAAAAGCCTTCCGGTAAAGCTGACTGTGAAAGATTTTCTGTGTCAGTGGAAATTTGAATTTGGGAACTTTCAATTCCAAGATTTTCAGAAACGATTTTTTTCCATATATCAGCGATTGAAAGAGAAGGAATGGGAGCAGAAATTTTTACGCTTCCATCGTGTTCTAGGGTCACTTCAATTTTTTGCTGAAGATCGTTCAGACTGGTGCCTAAAAAGAAGGTTCCGTCAAGACCGGTGGAAAGTCCTATACCCCTGTGGGCCAGAGAAAAAAATACTTTTGAATCTTTGGCTTTACTATCATAGGAATTATATGAATTATAGGTTGCAAATTTTCTTTTAAAATCGCTCTGGCTTACAATTGCATTGATTGCTTCTGTAAATTTTAAATTTTTGAATTTAAATGGCGAGGAAGCCTGCTGAATATTTAAAAGCCTTAATTCATCAGGGAAAAGTCCTGTTTTTTTTGAAATCAGCATCAGCTGGCTTTCGCTTGCAAAGTAGCTTGCAGAATCCAGCTTTTCCTGGGAGATTGAAGTTGGCGGAAGGTCAGTAGTAAAAATTTTTGTTTCAATATAAATATTTTCAGGAGAATACATGTTTACCAGGGCGATTGTAAGCCTGTCTGCAATTTCCTGGGCAAAAGGATTCTGATAACCAGCATCAGCTCTGATTTCTGCCATCAAAGTGGTAATTTTTCCTTCCTGATTTACTGCAGTTCTCATGGTAATTGCGGTATCAAGGGAGTTTTTCATGTATTCCCTTTGCTCTTCCCGTGAAAGCATAAGCTTTACGCTTTTACCTGAAAGAACTGAAGCGACTGCCGCCTGGGAAGCAAGAAGAATGCTCCTCCAGGTTCCATTCTGATTTTTGCTCTGGCTTAGAGTTTTTCGGATTTCGATTTTATCATCGCTTATGGAAATTACATCTTTTACACTTTTTTCAAGGTGACTTGGCCATTGGGTGGGAAGATAAATATTCAGACTTCCGTTTTCTGTTGCGCAGAGAGCACCGCTGGTTTCTGTCCAGAGAGGGGAGTTATCTTTGTATTCCCATTGACCCCTTATGTCGTAGGCAAAAGTTTTAAAAAAATCTTCAATAGCCTTATTTCTTTCTTTTTCCTCATCTTCTGAAAAGGAAAGTTTTGAAAAAAAACCGCTCTTAAAAATTCTTTCTGCGATTATTTTTTCTTCCGGCAGGGAAAAAAGTCTTTCTGAGATGCTCTGATTTTTATTTTCTGTGTCATCTTCCGCAATTTCGATTTTATTTTTTCTGTCCTCTAAAATTGTTTCTTCTTTTTCCCGGCTTTCCTTCAATTTTTTATGAAGAAGATCGTCTGTTTTTATTCCCTCTGTTGAATAATCAGGATTTTTTGCTTCTTCAATGTTGATTACCGGATGGATGTAGCTTTTTGAAATTTCTTTTGCGGCATTTTCAAAGCGTGAAAAATCAAAGATTACAGGAATCTTTTTTGCCCATTTTCTGACACCCTTCAAGTCTGGTCCGGTAAGAATTCCGATTGGTTCCCCTTTATAGTGAACTTCGCTGGTGCAGAAAACTTCTGTTTCTGTAGAAAAAGTTTTTATTATATTGGAGCCAGGAACTTCCCTGGCCGTATAGAGGCTGTATTCCTCTGGCAGAATGCTGATATCAATATTTGTAATTTTTCCGGAAGAATAGGGGCTTCTGACCAGGGCTGCGTAGAGCATGCCGTTTTTATGGAGATCAGAGAGATAGTCTTTTACAAGGTAGCTTTTTACTTTTTTTGAGCTTTTGCTCTTTTTTTTAGGACTTTCTTTAGGCATGGTAAATCCTTCCGATATCGGTTACTTCTTTTATGACCGCTTCTGTCATTTCTTCAGTCATGTCCGGCCACAAAGGAAGACTTATAGTTCTCTGATACTGCTTTTCGGCATTTGGAAAGTTTTCTTTTGTAAAATTCTTATCTTCCTTCTGCCAGTAGGTAAAATGGAAAAGGGGTATAAAGTGAACTGAAATTCCTATTCCTCTTTTTTGAAGTTCTTTTGCAAATTCATCCCTTGAAATTTTAAGAAGATCCGGCTTTATGCGCATCAGGTAGAGGTGCCAGGCGTTTCCTTCTCCGTCAGGTGGAAGCTGAATAAAATCCAGTTCCTTAAATGCCTGATTGTATCTTTCTACGATTTTCTTTCGTTTTTCAAAAAAGGATTCTGCTCTTTTTAACTGGCAGACCCCAATTGCGCTTAAAAGATCCGGAAGATTGAACTTGTAGCCTGGAGCCACAATGTCGTATTCCCAGCTTGCTCTTGGAGATGTGTATCTGTCCCAGGTGGTCCTGTCCATTCCGTGCATGCGCATAACAGTCATTCTTTTGTAGGCCTGGTCATCACGGGTGGTGACCATCCCCCCTTCTGCAGTGGTCATGGTTTTTGTAACATAGAAGGAAAAAACTCCTGCATCTCCAATACAACCTCCGTAGCCCAGCTGGCTTTCTGAAGGAAAGGCGTGAGCTGCATCTTCTATTACTTTTACATTGTATTCTTTTGCAAGAGCCATTATTTTTTTCATGTTGCAGAGATTTCCTGCGATATGAACAGGAACAATGGCGCAGATTTCATTTTTCCCGCTTTCCCTGTCTTTTTTCAGCAGTTCTTCAACTTTTTCAGGATCAATTGAATAGGAATCTTTTTCTACGTCAGCAAAATAGACTTTTGCCCCAAGATGATGGGCGCAGGCTGCAGTTGAAACAAAAGTGTAGGGAGTGGTAATAACTGCCTTTCCTTTTTTTACCCCAAAGGCTTCCATGGCAAGAATCATGCCGCTTGTATTTGAGTTAACCGCAAGGCTTTTTACTTGGTCTGTTGAGAGGCCTGAGTTTTTGCGGTTTTCATTCATGTAAGCTTTTGAGTTCATAAAGGCTGAAAAATCATTTTCAAATTGAAGAGTATATTTCCCTGTGGTCAGCCAGCCGCTTCTTAAAACATCAAGAACGGCTTTTTCTTCTTCTTCTGAAATGGAAGGTCTTGAAAATGCAACTTTTAGACTATTCTGATCCGACATCTTTTTCCTCGTTTTAGTTTCCTTTTTCAGTAATCAGGCCTGGAAAATAACTTTTAAGAATTTTTAAAAGCTCCTCTTTGTTCCTGTAGAGAGAGCGGCCCTTTTCCTCTTCCTGCAAAAAGCATATTTTCTTTAATTCTTCCAGCAAAGACTCAAGCTTTTTTCTTTCAAAGGGAATATTTTTTAGTTTTAGAATTTTTGAAAATTCAGTTTTTTCCGGATTTTCTTCCTTTAGCCAGAGAGGTTCGTTTTCCCGCTCTCCTTTTCTCATTCCCACAATTTTTATGTCTATGTCCTTGTAGGGTTCAAGACCGCTGAATTTTATAATCTGTTCAGCAAGGTCTAAGATTTTAATTGGTTCTCCCATGTCAAGAAGATAACCCTGGGCATTGGAGCCAACTCCTCCTGCCTGAAGTACAAGAGAACAGGCTTCCGGAATGGTCATAAAGAAGCGTTCCATATTTCTGGAAGTGACTGTAACCGGTCCTCCATTTTTAATCTGTTCCATAAAAAGAGGAAGAATAGAGCCCCGGCTTCCAAGTACGTTACCAAAGCGCACAAAGATGAAATCCTGCCTGGATTTTTTTCCTTCCTGAAGATGATTGCTGGCTTCCTCAGCTTTTCTGGCGGTTTCCAGAACCAGCTTTTCACAAAGCATTTTAGAAATTCCGTAGACACTTACCGGGTTTACGGCCTTGTCTGTGGAAATCAAAACGAAGCGCTGAACATTATGGGCCATTGCCGCATCAAGAAGATTTTTTGTTCCAAAAACATTGTTTGCGATTGCGGCAACAGGGTTTTCTTCCATCAGGGGCACGTGTTTGTAGGCTGCGCAGTGAAAGATTACATCGCATTTTGTATTTTCGATTATGTAGTCCGTATAGGCTCTGTCTGCCATATCACCGATGATTGGTACTATTACAGCCTTTTCGCCCACACCTTCTGACTGAAGAAGGCGGAGTTCCCTGTCTATCTGGTAAATTGAGTTTTCTCCGTGACCAAAAAGGTAAAGGCGTTCAGCTCCACCAGATAAAAGCTGGCGGGCAAGTTCTGAACCGATGGAACCACCGGCTCCTGTGATTAAAACTCTCTTTCCCCTCAGATAGGAAAGGCTTTCTTTTAAAGAAATGGTAACCGGCGTTCTTCCCAGAATGTCCAGGGGGTCAATTTCCCTGGTCTGAACCAGATGGGCACTTCCGTTTACAACCTGACTGATTCCAGGAAGAATTTTTATTTTTGGAGCTCCAGCTTCCTTTAAGATTTCATATATTTCCCTGATTTTTTCAACAGGGGCGCTTGGAATTGCGATTATAGCTTCGTCCTGTTTTTTAAAGCGCATGATTGATGCTACTTCCTGAATAGGACCCAAAACCGGCACATTTTCAATCTGTTTTCCGATTAAGTTTTTGTCATCGTCTAAAAATGCCTTTACAGTGCCAAAAACTTTTTTTCGCTTTATGTCGTCTGCAATAGTCTGGCCTGCAAACCCGGCCCCGATTATATAAAGTCTTTTTTCATCTTCCATAAAAATCTCTAGATTGAATTTTGTTCTATTATAATACAATTTCAAAGTCTTTTAAATCAGTTTTTTCTTACCATAAAGTAAATACAGGGCAAAGGCATTTCAATTTTCGTCTGCGTCCCAATTTTGTGGCTTTACCAGCTTTCGTTTTTCAGATATAGAACTATAATGCCTTTGTCCTGTAAATAAATCTGTAAATAAATCCGGTTTACCTATCTCTTTTCCTGTGTTAGACTTATAAAAGAGAGGTATAAAATGAAAATTTCTGCTGGAAAAATTATTGCAGCCCTTCTGGTTGTCTATCTTGTATTTACCGGAGTA
>JAILKG010000297.1 GCA_024693915.1 Treponema sp. | reverse complement strand
CCAAATGCTTCGTGTTCTTCTTCAGCGGTCCAAACGCCCCAGGTTGAATAACCATAGTCTGTGTATTCTTTTCCACAGAAGCAACATTTTCCTGTTTCCGTAATATGACCTAAGCTGTCTACCCATTTAGAAAATTCTTCTTTAGTCATGATGTCACCTCTTATATTTCCAATACAAAAAAGCAGGGCCTATACCAATTTGCACAGGCTGAAATTCTCCACAGTCCGCGCTTCTCTAAGCCCTGCAATTTTTTAATCAATACATTCATCACAACAGCTGTTTATCTGTCTTTAAAAATACTTTTCTGCCTGCTTTAAACCATCAGCTAAATACTCTTCTTCAATACTGTGATGCCCCTTTATTAAAATGCTGTTTTGATAAAAATCTTCTTTATATTGGAATAATTTATCAAATGAATCTTTGAAATGAAATAATTCATCGTCTTTTGCAAAAATGCCAAAACTTCTTCTTTTTTGTTCTTCTGGAATGTCTTCATATTTTTCCATTTCACGAAAGTCTGCCAATACTTTATCTGAAAGAATTATGGGATTACCAGTTGACCGGTCTCTAAGTTTTGGAATCTCAATAGAAGGATATAAACATGGATTTATTACAAGTTTGTCTATTATCTCTTCATATTGAAGAACATAAAAAGCTCCAAGGGAGGCTCCAATTAACAAATCAACTTTTTCACTCTTACAATAGTCCCTGATAAGACACTGAGTTTTTTTTACATCAGTGTGCAAATCTGGAAAAGGTATTGAATGAATGTTCCATTTTGTGAGAGTCTTTTTTAGCGTTTCAAAAGTTCCGCCCTTTGGATTTCCCATAAAGCCGTGAATGTACAATGCATTTTTTTTCATAGTTTCACCAACTCCAAAAATCATATTCTTTATACATTTTTATATCAAGTTTTCTATTTGACCAACTTTTTTTATTTTTCCACAAATTTTTCAATCTTAAATTTTTCGATTTTAAAACAAACTTGGCTGTAATTTATCTTCAGAAAATTCGTTCAGCCAGCTAAAGACTGCATCAGTGCCCATAAGGATATTGTTTTTGCGGCAAACTTCCCGGATATGGTTCATAAGTCTATTGTGGTTTGCACTTGAAACAACATAACTTTCACCAAAAGTTTTAATGTAGCGCTCCTTCATACCGGAAAAAGCTGATTTTTCAAGGGCAGAATAAAAATATTCCCGGTTACCTTCCCGCAGAGTAAGCCCGATTCCAAAGCAGAGAATTGCCTGAACTCCGGCGCGGATACAGTAATCCAAAAGACCATCAATATTTTCCTGAGTATCGTTTATAAAAGGCAGGAATGGGCTTAGCCAGACGGCCGTAGGAATTCCCCTCTTCTGGCATTCACACAGAACTTCAAAGCGGCGGCTGCTAGGGCAAACTCCAGGTTCTATCACCCGGCAGAGGGAATCATCTGAACAGGTAAGAGTCATCTGAACTACGGCCCTGGCCTTTTTATTTATGCGCTCAAGAATATCCATATCCCTGAGCACCAGATCAGATTTTGTTATAAGGGTGGCTCCAAAGTCGTAGCGGTCTATTACTTCCAGACAGCGCCTGGTTAGACAAAGTTCCTTTTCAAGAGGAATATAGGGATCTGACATGCTGCCGGTTCCAATCATGCACCTCTTTCTTTTTTTTCTTAGTGCTTCTGCCAGAAGTTCCGGAGCATTCTGCTTTACTTCAATATCTTCAAATTCATGAGTAAAATGATAGCACTTGCTCCTGGAGTCGCAGTAAATACAACCATGGGAACAACCCCGATAGATATTCATTCCGTTGCGATTAAGAATTGTTTTTGCCTGAACAAAATGCATATTAGATTTCTTTTACTCCGCCTGCCGCAAGTATTTCTCCAACCAGTATTTCCTGAGTCGGTCTTTTCTCAGCCAGTATTTTCTCTCCCGGCCTAAAACTTTCCGTAGTTGGCAACCGCATCATCAACTGTAATGCTGCCAAGTAAAACCTTCTGTATGGCAGTTTGGATCTGCTTGTTGGCATTATCGCTAAGCCCCAGACTGTTCACGGAAAAAGCTTGGAAATAAGAACAGGAAGTTTTTCATCAGACCGGCAGTCTCCTTTCTCTTTTACAGGGAAAGAAATTTTTGTCTGACCGCCATTATCTGGTCATAAAGAGCACTGTAATCCTCGTCACTTTTGGAACGAAGTTTTTCTGTAAGGGAACAGATTAATTCATAAAGTGGAGTAAGACTAAGATTTCCAATAACTCCCTTAAGAGAATGGCATATTTCAAAAGCTCTGTCTAAATCTTTTTCTTTGAGAGAGGCTTCCAGAAGCTCAAAATTCTGATTGGTAAGTCCCATGTTCACCTGCTTAAGGTAGAAATCCTCTTTGCCAAGACAGCGTTCCAGCCCTTCCTGAACATTTGCTCCCGCTTCTTTTAATGCCTCAATCGTTATCATTTTCTGCTCCATTTATGCGGTAAATTATAATGCAAAAAGTTCCAAAAAGCCATATTTTTCCAAAGCCCGGCTTCCTACTTTCCAAACTCATACTCCAGAATCTGGCAGTTTTTGATTCCAAAATTGCCGTAATCTTCATTGGTCATGTCAAAAAAGTAGGAGTTTACAGCCCTGGCAATTCCGTTGTGGGCAACCAGAAGATAGGATTTATCATCTTTAGACAAATCATCCAGAAGGTTGTAGATGCGCTGGCAAAGACGGAGCATAGATTCCCCTCCTTCATAGGACTGAACAAAATTCCGCTTATCCATTTTGAAGACTTGGCCGTCTCTGGCAGTACCTTCGTACTTACCAAAATTCTGCTCTCTAAGACGCTCTTCCACCAGAAGAGGAAGTCCAGTTATTTCTGAAATGTGTTTTGACCGTGCCGGCAAAAATAGATTTTTTTATTCTTCATTTTCCTTATAACTATTCTTTAACAATGGCATGAATACAGCAGACACCAGGAGACTGCCAATCTTTGTTACTGGATGTAAAAGGATTAGAAGTTTCTGTAATATTTACATACCATGCACCACCATCATCCGCTTGTGATGAAGTCCAGAAATGATATCCGCTCAGTGTATCATCGTGAAAAAGAGCTGTTCTGAATTACAGAAAGAGAAAGAAAAGCCCTTCCCCCATCCGAAGCGCCTCCATCAGAAGCCTTTGAAGGTTTTGAAAAATCACTGCAGGCTGAAAGAAAAAGAACCAGAAGCAGCGCACCAAAAATAAAAACCGATTTACTTACAATCTTATTTTTCATACCGGTAATTATAATATAGACGTTACTTTTGTTATAGAGCAAGTTTTAACAAAACGTTATTTTTATCTTTCAATATATTATAATTTAGTAAATTTCAGAGATTTTGTACCGTCTCGGTTCCTGTCAAAAAATCATTTTGTGGCTCTGCCTTACATTATACCCCATAACGTGTCAAAAATTGACACTCTAAACAAAAATATATGCTATAATATGAATTATGGCTAAAGCAAAAGAAAATCACACAAAACCACTCAGACTTTTTAAAATTGAGCAGGAAATCCAGAATAGTTATTACCCAAATGTTGATAAACTGGTAAAAAAACTGGAAGTTTCCCGCCGCACTATTCTTCGGGATATTGATGAACTGAAAATCTACTACAACGCTCCAATTGCTTATGACGCAATCAAAAAGGGCTACTACTACACTGACAACACTTACTTTGTAAAAAATATGATGCTCACGGAAAGCGAAATTTTTGCCGTAACGGGAATTCTTCCCCTGATGGAAAGATACAACAATACTCCCTTAAAAAAGACCATCAGCAAAGTTTATGAAACGCTTTCTCAAATGCTCCCTAGTCAGGTAGAAGTTCAGGGAACTTTTATGAATGATGTTGAATTTATTGCAGACCCTATTCCTGCAATTGAAGAAGAAGTCT
>JAILKG010000274.1 GCA_024693915.1 Treponema sp. | reverse complement strand
TTCTTCAGAATCGTTTACGATATGCCCCTGCTCAATTCTTCTTTCTCTTTCTTCATCAAGAAGAATCTGTTTTTCCTTTTTTTCCCTTTCTTCATCAACAGAAGCCAGATTGGCATCAATTTTTTTCTGAACTTCATCGATTTTCTTCTGCTGCTCTTTTATTTTTCGCTTTAATTTTCCCTGAGAATAATCCTGAAGTACCAGAGCATCCCTTGTCTGCACCTCTTTTGAAAGTTGCAAAAAAAGAGAAGTTCTTTCTTTTTGAAGATCATATTCAATTCTGTCAAGCTGTTCTCTGGCACGGGGAAGTCTGGTTAGATTTTCTGCAATCTGCTCAAGAATCAGGGAAGGTAATACAGATGCAGAAGCTTCATTGGCTCCACCAGTCATCTTTTTCTGAGTAAAGGCGAATTTTTCTGCCGCTAAAGTCCATTTTATTTCTGTTTCAGCGGAAAAGAGAGGAAATAAAGAGGTGATGAAAAAAAAACTAAAAATTAAAAGACTTTTTTTTGGCAGAGACATTTTAAAGAGGCTTTTAAGGAATTTTTTAGCCTACACCTCCAGATTGTCGTCATCGCTGGATAAAGGAAGCCCTTTCCATTTTGCTACAAGATATGCATCCATAAATTCATCTATATCGCCATCCATTACAGCCTGAATGTTTCCGGTTTCATATTTTGTACGATGGTCTTTTACCATTGTATAAGGCTGGAAAACGTAACTTCTTATCTGATTACCCCAGGAAATATCCTTTTTTTCAGAAGAATACTTTGCGTTTTCCTTTTCCTTCTGCTCACGATAATATTCATAGAGTTTTGCCCTAAGCATGCTCATACAAGCCTGTCGGTTAAAAATCTGGCTTCTTTCACTCTGGCAGGCAACAACAATTCCTGTAGGAAGGTGGGTAAAACGCACGGCAGAATCAGTTTTATTTACATGCTGACCACCCTTTCCCCCTGCGCGATAGGTATCAATTCTTAAATCTTCCGGTCTGATTTCAACTTCAATAGAATCATCAAGAACAGGAAAAACAAAGACGCTTGCAAAAGATGTATGACGGCGGGCATTTGCGTCAAAAGGAGAAATGCGTACCAGGCGGTGAATTCCGGCCTCTCCCTTCAGGTGGCCGTAAACATAATCACCGTCTATCTGCATGGTAATAGATTTGATTCCCCCTTCTGCCTCCAGAAGGTCCACTACTTCAATTTTGAATTCATGGCGTTCAGCCCAGCGGGTATACATTCGGCTGAGCATGCTGGCCCAGTCTTCTGCCTCTGTTCCGCCGGCACCGGAATGGATTGTAATAAAGGCGCTGGAATCATCAACTTCACCGGAAAGAAGATTTAAAATATTCAGTTCTTCAAATTTCTTTCTTCCCTGATCAAGCATTTTTTTTAATTCATCTTCGTCAGCAGGGTCACCGCTTTCTAAAGCCAGTTCATACATGGCCTGAATATCAGAATATTCTGCCTTTAATTCTTTCCATGGCTCAATTCTGTTCTTGAGCTTTCTGACCTGAGACATTATTTTTTCTGCTTTTTCGTGATCATTCCAGAAATCAGGAGCTTCAGAAAGAGCCATTTTTTCGGCAATTTTCTTTTCAATCGCAACAGAATCCAGACGACTCCAGACTTCTTCTATATCGCTGCCCAGTTCCATAACCGGCATCTTTAATTCTTCAAGCATGAATATTCCCTGCGTCTTTTAAAATTGTTCTTCATTATATAAAAAATGCCGGTTTTATGGAACACCAATATTTTTTACAATATTTTTACAAAATATATCGGGACAAATCCTGATCCTGAACTATATCCTTAAGTTTTTCGTTTACATAAGCAGCATCTACAGTGAATGTTTCTCCAGAATGCTGGTCTGCATCAAAAGATATGTCGCTTAAGACTTTCTCCATAATAGTATGAAGACGTCGGGCACCTATATTTTCTGCTCTGGAATTAACATCTTCTGCAATAAAACTCATTCTGTCGATTGCATCTTCTGTAATATCAAGCTTTACACCTTCTGTTTCAAGAAGAGCTGAATACTGCATAAGAAGGCTGTTTTTAGGCTCAGTGAGAATTCTCTTAAAATCATCCTTATGAAGACTTTCAAGCTCTACCCGCAGAGGGAAACGGCCCTGAAGTTCAGGAATCAAATCGCTTGGACTTGAAACGCTAAAGGCTCCGGCGGCAATAAAGAGAATATGGGTTGTATTTATAACACCGAATTTTGTGTTTACATTGCTTCCTTCAACAATCGGAAGAATATCCCGCTGAACACCTTCACGGCTTACATCCTGACCATGGCTTTCTCCATGAACAGCAATTTTATCAATTTCATCTATAAAAATTATTCCAGAGTTTTCAACCCTTTCCTTAGCGATTTCAGCAACTTTGTCGTAATCTACCATGCTGTCTAGAGTTGATTCTGTAAGAATTTTTCTGGCTTCCTTTACAGAAACCATTCTCTTTTTTCTTTTTCCACCACCTGAAAGCATTCCTGCCAGATTCTGCATGGTGCTCTGAAGATCATCAATTGATCCCCCGGCTATAATTTCCATACTTGGACCGTGAGGTACATTCTGAACGGAAACTTCCACTTCCCTTTCTTCAAGCTTACCTTCACGGAGCATTTTTCTAAATTTTTCACGGGTTGAATTTAGGTCTTTCGCCTCTTCTTTTCCCTGATTTAAATTTTCATTTCCTTCTTCAGGTGAAGAACCAAGATAAATCACTGAAGGGATATCCTCAGCCTTTTCTCCAGATTTTTCTTCTGAAGAAGCTTTTTTATCCTCATTTTTGTTTTTTTCACTGCTTCCCGGCAAAAGAAGGTCAAGAAGTTTTTCTTCAACTATGGAAACAGATTTTTCCCTGAGAGAATCTTCCATCTCTGCCTTTACATCTTTGTAGCCCACCATTATAAGGTCGCGAACCATAGATTCAACATCACGACCAACATAACCAACCTCTGTATACTTTGTAGCTTCAACTTTCAAAAAAGGAGCGTTGCAAAGTTTTGCAAGGCGACGGGCAATTTCTGTTTTACCGGAACCAGTTGGACCAATCATAAGAATATTTTTTGGTGCAACTTCTTCCCTGATTTCCTCAGGCAATTTTAATCTTCTGAAGCGGTTTCTTAAGGCAATACTAACCGCCCTTTTTGCTTCTTTCTGCCCGATTATATACTGGTCCAGTCTTTCTACAATCTGTCTTGGAGTGTAATCACTTTTGTTTTCTAATACAGGTAAATCCATGTTTTCCATAAAATAATTCCTACAATTCTTCTACAGTGATATTTTCATTTGTATAAATACAGATGCTGCCTGCAATATGAAGACTCTTTTCTGCAATTTCACGGGCAGATAAATCAGAAGAGTCCAGGTATGCCAGAGCAGCAGAATAAGCGTAGTTACCACCAGAACCGATTGCAATTGCATCTTTTTCTGGTTCAATTACATTTCCATCTCCGCTTATCAAAAGAATTTTATCATTATCAGCAACCAGAAGCATGGCTTCAAGTTTTTGAAGGCTTCTTTCTGTTCGCCAGAGTTTTGCAAGTTCTACAGCAGCCCTCATTATGTCGCCATTAAACTCCTTTACTTTTCCTTCA
>JAILKG010000270.1 GCA_024693915.1 Treponema sp. | reverse complement strand
CCAAATGTAAAGGCAACTTTACTGGAAGTTTTTGTTTATTTTTTTATAAACGGAATGGTTACTGTAAGTGCCGTTGTTTTCCTGGCAGGAGCCAGAACTATGGTTATTACAACCAAAATTCAGGAACTGCAGCATTTTGCTCAGTTTAACCAGATATTTATTCTTTCACTTTTGATACTTATTACAAATTTGATATTAAAAACCGTAAAAGGTATCTTTAACAGGAATGTACGATGACATTTTTTATATAGTATGAAATTTGAGTTATCTGACTCGAAATAAAGACAATATAACAAATTAAAAAGGTCCCACGGGACCAAATGGGAGTAATATAATGAAAAAAATTATGTTCTTAATTGCAGGTGCCCTTGTTCTTTCTTTTTTCAGCTGTTCAAAAGAAAAGAACCAGGACAGAAAAGTAATCATCTATTCCAATGCGGATGACGAAGCTGTAATTTCTGTAAAAAAAGCACTTGACAACAATGGTTATGAAGGAAAGTATATTTTCCAGTCCTTTGGTACAAGTGAACTTGGAGGAAAGCTTTTTGCAGAAGGTGCTGACATTGAAGCTGACCTTATCACCATGTCTTCCTTCTTTATTGAAAGCACTCAGGCTGCTAACGATATGTACAAGCCTCTGGAATTTGAAACAAAGCAGATCATTCAGACACCTGATTATTACACACCTCTTCTTGCAATTCAGGGAGCTGTTATTGTAAACACAAAGGTTTTAAAAGAAAACAATCTTAAGCGCCCGGAATCAATCAAAGATATGGGAAATTCGGAATACCACGATTTTATCAGTGTAGTAGATCCAATGGGCTCTACAACTGCCTGGCTTATGGTTCAGGCTCTTCTTTCAAGCTATGGAGAAGAGGGAACTAAAGCCGTTCTTACTGGCATCTATAAAAACGCAGGTCCTCACCTTGAGCTTTCTGGTTCTGGTCCTATTAAAAAGATCAGGGCAGGGGAAGTTGCAGTTGGATTTGGCCTGAGACACCAGGCTGTAAGAGACAAGAAAAGTGGACTTCCAATCGATTTTATCGATCCAAAAGAAGGAAACTTTGCCCTTACAGAATCAATTGCTGTTATCAACAAGAAAAAATACAATCCTTTAAGCATGCAGATGGCAGAATGCATCATTAAAAATGCCCGTGCTGATATTATCAAGGATTATCCAGTTGTAATTTACGAAGGCGAAACTGTAGATGATGAAAACATCGCTTCTAATTCAAGAACATTTGCAGAACCTTTGACAACTGAACTCCTGAAATCTCATCAGGAACTTAGTGAAAGCTGTAAATAAGGTAAATTAATTATCCCTGTAAAAGGCCAGTGGTGAAATCAAGATGGATTTTCACAGCTGGTCTTTTTTTTGTAAACCCACCCATTTGCTAAACCCTCAGAAATTCATTAAAATACTTCAAGGTAAACTCGCAGGTTTTGCGGTTATTGTATTTTTACCTCTAATTTTATCTTGAAGGAAGAAAAAATGGCTGACCTCAAAAAGCTTCGTAATATTGGAATTATGGCTCACATCGATGCTGGTAAAACTACCACCACTGAGCGCATTCTTTTTTATACTGGAAAAATCCATAAAATCGGTGAAATTGATGACGGTCAGGCTACTATGGACTGGATGCAGCAGGAGCAGGAGAGGGGAATTACCATCTGTTCTGCGGCAACCACTACTACCTGGAAAGATTATCAGATAAATATTATTGACACTCCCGGCCACGTGGATTTTACTGCTGAAGTTGAGCGAAGTCTTCGTGTTCTGGACGGAGCTGTTGCAGTTATCTGCGCCGTTGACGGTGTTCAGCCTCAGACAGAAACTGTATGGAAGCAGGCAGACGAATTTTCTGTTCCACGCCTTTGTTTTATGAACAAGATGGACAGAATCGGTGCTGACTTTTTTGGCTCCATGGCCGATGTTCACGAAAAATTCGGTGTTGAATGCCTTGCTCTTCAGATTCCAATTGGAGAAGGACAGGCTTTTGAAGGCGTAATAGACCTTTTAAAAATGAAGGAACTCCGCTTTGAAGGCGATGAAGGCGAAAAAATTGTTGAGTCCGAAATTGATTCCAGCCGCCTTGAAGAAGCTAATAAGTGGCGGGAAAAACTTGTGGACACTGTTGCTGCCACTGACGACGAACTTGCAGAAATCTACCTTGAAGGTGGCGAGATTTCCACTGACGTTCTTAAAAATGCTATCCGCAAGGCTACTATTTCCCGCGCCCTTGTTCCTTTTGTAATGGGTTCTGCCCGCCACAATCAGGGTGTTCAGCCTTTAATCGATGCCATTGTGGACTATCTTCCTTGCCCGACTGATGTTCCTAGTGCAAAGGGTCTTCATGTTAAGAAAAATTCTGAAGAAGAGGTTCAGGTTCCTTGCGATCCTTCAAAACAGGCTCTGGGACTTGTATTCAAAATTCAGTATGACCGTGAAATGGGAAGCCTCAGTTATGTCAGAATGTATTCCGGAAAAATCAATGCCGGAACTCAAATCTATAACACTACAAAGAAAAAGCGGGAGAGGGTAAACCGCATCCTCAGAATGCACGCCGATAAATCCGAGCCACTGTCTTCTATCGAAGCTGGTGACATTGCGGTTTTTGTAGGCTTGAAGCTTTCTCAGACTGGTGATTCCATTGGAAGCGAAGGCTGGCCTGTTCTTCTTGAAGAGCCTGTTTTCCCTCAGCCTGTAATTTCCGTTGCCCTGGAGCCAGAAAGCATGAGCGAAAGGGACAAAATGAACGAAACTCTGGAAATTCTTTCAAAAGAAGATCCAACCTTTACATATCACGAAGATGCCGAAACCGGTCAGCTTATCATCAGCGGAATGGGCGAGCTTCATCTGGACGTTCTGGTAACCAGAATGAAGGATGACTTTAAAGTTCAGTGCCGCGTTGGTGCTCCTCAGGTTACCTACAGAGAGGCCGTTACTGCTGAGGCTGAATGCACTGAAGTATTTGACAAGGTTATCGGCGGAAAGCCTGCCAACTGTTCTATCAGCGTAAAAGTTTCTCCAAGCGAGAAGGGAAGCGGAAACTTCTACAACTGCACTGTCAGAAATCCTGAAATTCCTGAAGAAATTTTTGATGCAGTTAAGGAAAGCTTTATGAGTTCCCTTTCTTCCGGAATCAACTACGGTTATCCTTGTACTGACACAACTGTTACTGTAACTCAGATTTCTTACGATGAGGAAACCGCAAACCCTGCCGCTTACGGAGCCTGTGCCGCTCTGGCTTTTGACAAGGCCTGCAATCAGGCTGCGCCTCAGCTTCTGGAACCTGTTATGAACGTGGATATTTCCTGTCCTAAGGAATTTACCGGAGATGCCATGAGTCAGGTTACTGCCCGTGGCGGAATGATTATGGGTCAGGATTCCAAGACCAGCGGTGAAATTGTTCACGCTCAGGCTCCTATGGCAAAAATGTTTGGATTTTCAACAAACCTGCGCTCTGCAACCCAGGGAAGGGCTTCCTTCAGCATGGAATTCAGCCACTTTCAGGTAAAAGAAGGCGGTCTGGGTAACTATTAAGGCTTTTCAATTGTTTTTTGATATATGGAGGTTTTTATGAAAAAGTCCCTTGTTTTCGCTTTGCCTTTTTTCTTTCTGTGTGTCTGCGCCTGCGCTCAGAATGCAGAATATAAAAAAATCGACAGCGTTCTTTCTAAAATGTCTCAGCGGGCTCAAAATGAAATAAAAATTCCTGAAAATAAAAAAGAAGAATTTTTGAAGGATTTGCATTTTGTTCTTGCAGAAGAAAAAAAATATGCTTCGGATGATATTCCTCTTTATACTCTGATTGACAAAAAGCATCCTGTTCAGAAAAGCTACGAGCCAACTCATCTGGTAAATCTGGACGGTTCAACTCTTTTTAATGTGAACAAGAAGGGCCTTACCCTTCGCTCGGAAGCAAAGGATTCCCTGGATAATATGGCAAAGGCTGCACAGAACGACGGAATAAAGCTTCTGGTAAGTTCCACCTATCGTTCTTACGCCTATCAGGAAAAACTTTTTAATTATTGGGTTTACATTGATGGCCTGGAAGAAGCCGAAAGGGAAAGCGCCCGCCCTGGAACAAGCCAGCATCAGCTGGGAACCGCCGTTGACTTTGGTTCCATTTCTGACGATTTTGCAGAAACTCAGATGGGTAAATGGGTTTATTTTAATGCAGACAAGTTTGGCTGGAGCCTTTCATTTCCAAAGGAATACGAGGATATAACCGGCTACCGCTGGGAATGCTGGCACTTCCGCTACATAGGCGTACCTGCCTGCCGCTTTCAGCAGCGCTGGTTCTTAGGCGTGCAGCAGTACATGCTTGAGTTCATTGACCTCTGGAAAGAAGAAAACTAGAGAATTGAATTACTTGTAAATTAGCAGAGATTTTATTTGAAAGTTGATTTTTGAAAGTCGCAATTGGATTATAAAGCAGGCCCAAAAGCCTGCTTTTTTTATGTGTAAAAAGCTAGGGTTTTAAAGACTTTAAAACAAAAAAGGTTCTTCCTTTCTGAAGAACCTTTTTTGCGGCGAACAGGACTTGAACCTGCACGGCTTGCACCACAAGGACCTCAACCTTGCTTGTCTACCAGTTCCAACATCGCCGCAAGTGAGTATCAATATATCGAAAACGCGGTTTTGCGTCAATAGCTAAACTCACAATTTTTTAAAATTTATTAAAAAAATTAATTTTCCTGCTTCCATAAATCGATGAACTCAAGCATGTATTGCTGAACGTCGT